>CAZBKC010000273.1:4602-5009 GCA_964492345.1 uncultured Steroidobacter sp.
CGCCTCGCTCGACGATCCGGACCTGGTGATGGACATCTTCACGCGCCTGCGCGTGCGCGGCGTCGGCCTGTCGCTCGATGACTTCGGCATCGGCACCTCGTCGCTCACACAGCTGTACAAGATGCCGTTCAGCGAAGTGAAGATCGATCGCCTGCTGATCGCCGAGATCCCGACGGGGCGAGCGGCAGCGACCGTCGTGCGCGCCATCATCGATCTCGCCCACAACCTCTCGCTGAGCGTCTGCGCCGAAGGCGTCGAAACCTCACCGGTATTCGAAATGCTCGATCAGGCCGGCTGCGACGCGCTGCAGGGTGAATTCATCGCCCCGGCGATGCCTGCCAGCGAAATGGAATCGTTCATCAACGTGTGGAATGGGGCGGATCACACGCTGGTGCCGGTGGTGAGGA
>CAZBKC010000274.1:0-4996 GCA_964492345.1 uncultured Steroidobacter sp.
TCGCACCGCCCATCGTCATGGGCAGCATCGCCGTGCATCTGTCGCGCGATCAGCAACTGCAGCAGCAACTGCGCGAACATCCCGATCAGATTCCGGATGCCATCGAGGAATTCCTGCGCCTGTACACGCCCTATCGCGGCTTCGCGCGTTCCGCACGTCACGAAGTCGAATTACACGGGCGCCGCATCCAGCCCGGTGAAGCGATCGCCCTCGTCTACGCCTCCGCGAACCGCGATGAAACCGTGTTCCCCGATCCCGGGACATTCCAGTTGAATCGACCCAACATCAAACAGCACCTCGCCTTCGGCCGCGGTCCGCACATGTGCGCCGGCATTCCATTGGCACGCCAGCAGCTCACCATCGCACTCGAAGAACTTCTGAAACAGACGCGTCACTTCGAAGTCTGCGGCGAGATCCGCATGAGCGGCATGCCGGAGCTGGGGCCGATTCGGGTGCCGCTGCGGATGAAGACTTGAGGCCAGAAGTACACAAAGGAGCACATAAGAGCGGCGGTTTCAAACGGTCAGCGCACCACCATCCTAAGTAGTTTGGACAGGAGGGTGATGCGATGAGTAATGGCGCGAGGCAGAGGTTGGCCACAGCAGAGCAGGTCGAGTTGTGGCGTCGGTGGCAAGCAGGCGAGTCGGTCAATGCGATCGCGAGGGCGTTGTCACGCTGGCCCAGCGAGTGCATCTGGTGCCGGGTCGCGGATTCGCGGGTTTCGTTTTGAGTTGCTCCTCGCCGGCCGTGGTGAATGGCCGACTAGGACGAGCGCAGCGACTGCGTTTCTCTGTTCAATTCAAATCCGCGAATCCGCGGCCCGGCACCAGATGCTAGATGCTCGTGGCCGCGAACCTCGTGTGTCGCCTGAGTCTAGCGATCTTGGATGGAGCCAATCTCAACACCCAGGTCACTGCATGCACCGAGTGAAATCTCGCCCCACTTGGACGCGTAGCGTCGAAGCACACCCTTCACAACAACGTAATCACCGCTGCGCTTCAGCAACAGATCTCGCCACTCTCCGACCCCGTACAACGTGATACATCGCTTCCAGTTTGGATCCTCGAGAGCGAGTTCGCCACGGCTGATGTGACCTTCAATCACACGATATGCATGCTCAGTGCTCCAGAGATTTCTGCTGTCATCCCCGAACCGCAGGTATCCCCTTATCACCACCGCTCTATCGAGCAAGGACTCTTCATCCGCAATGACGGCGTCAACCGATGTAGCGACCTGTGTCGGCCTCGTTTGACTGCAAGCTGACAACGACAACGCGATTGCGACCAACAACGCCCTGAGTGCCGACATAGCTCTACCTTCCAGGTTCCTTTGGCTTTAGGAACAGTGCCTGAGACGCATTCAGATTCCTTTGGATTGAGCTAGCCTCAGTTCTCGACATGGAACCCTTGAGCATCATGAACCGAAGTTGTCCGTTCGGCGCGTCGTGAACCCCGACGCGATTTCTTTCGACTGTGTACATGGGTTTATCAAACTTGAGGGCCTCGGTGTCCCCGTAGCCCCCATTTGAAGGTGGATCATCCACGACCGAGCCCTTCAGATGTCCGTGTACTCCTGCATCACCCTTCGAGATGTCAAACTTGCATCTGGTGCCGGGTCGCGGATTCGCGGGTTTCGTTTTGAGTTGCTCCTCGCCGGCCGTGGTGAATGGCCGACTAGGACGAGCGCAGCGACTGCGTTTCTCTGTTCAATTCAAATCCGCGAATCCGCGGCCCGGCACCAGATGCTAGATGCTATGTGCGGGCAACTGCCGAAGGCCAGGCAACGTTTTGTGATCGAGATGCTGGAGACCGTGCTGACGCAAGCCAGCCGCCAAAGAGAAGTTGCCATGACGACCTTGGAAGTGAAGTTGACCCTGCCCGATCAGATCGCGCAGGAAGCCAAGCGCGCCGGCCTGCTCAACGGCCGCGCGATCGAGCGGCTGATCGAGGAAGCGGTGCGGCGCGAGGCAGGCAAAAAACTGCTCGATGCCATGCAGCGGCTGCGGGAGGCCAACGTGCCACCGCTCACCGAAGAAGACATCGCCGAGGAGGTCAAAGCCGCACGCGCGACACGCAAGGGATCAAAGACGCAGTGAGATGCGTCACCGATACCAACATCGTCGTCTCATTATCCATGTCTTCATCTTCCTCCCTCCCACTTCAGCGCACGCTTAAGTAACCGATCTGGCACAGTCCTGAAGCATCGCGATTGGTGTATAGCGTGACGACGCTGCCGCTCGTCTTCGCGAGCATTACCGCGGCTACATAGGTCTTATAGTTGCTGTCCACTTCGTTGATATAAGCAACATTGTAGGAGCCACCACAATAGTCAGTGACACCGTTCAGGTACACACGAAATGCGAAGTTTGTGCCTGCGGTGACATCAAATCCGTGAACGGTTCCGCTCACCACGCCATCCCATGCATGACCCTGCGAGGCAGCAGCCATGCAGATCAGCGCCATTCCGATTCTCAGTGTTCTCATGCTTCCCCCACTTCTCTGGTCTACATCAGTACCGGACCCCAGTACCAGTTTTGCAGCCAAGCCCAGGCGGGTCGCTGGTTGCATGGCACGTCATCTGTGAACGCCCATTGCACTGAAGCGCCCGTCGCCTTGGCCGAAAGCAGCACCGCCACTATGGACTTGCAGGTGTCCGCACTCACGGCGTTCTCGGAGCCGTTTACCGCACACAAGTAGACCCAGGACAGTCCGGCGGAATTAACGGTGACGATTCCATAGGGACTTACGGTAACCGCATCGACTGTGCCTTGGCAGAACGTGTTCGCCGATGTCACCGAACAGCAGGCAATGGAGGCCGCGATTACCAACAGCCGACTTGCTACGCGCATGTTTGCTCCTACTCAGCTACCCAGATTCGATCCGCCCTGAGATACGCACCCGATGTGGAGGTCATCTGTATCCGCACACTTGCGCCGCGGGCCTGCGCGCTGAGCAGCGTCGCATAGAACATTTTGGCGAAGTCCGGATTCTCGCTGATGGGTACGACCGCTACGGCTGCGCTGGATACGCTGAAGCCAACCTGCGCCGGAATGCCGACGTCGAAGGATTGGTCGAAATAGAGGTGTATGTCGCCGTACGTGTTGACGTATGCCTCTGAGACCTTGCCATCGTATTGGCAGTAGGCGCTACCGCCGTAGGGTGCGCATGTCAGACTGCCAGCGAGAGAGCCGCCGGATACAACCAATCCGAAGACGCCAAGAACAGCACGCAGTTTCATTTGATGATCTCAGTAGTGGACATCGAGATAGGAAATCATCGGCTCTTCAACTTGGATTCAGCGATGGTCATCCAGTTGTAGCCGACACCTGCGCAGTTCGTACGCACACCCGTATCGAGTATCACCAGCAGCCCACCGGCATAGCTGGTGACATTGACCACCCTCCCGCCAAGGTACGTGTCGCCAGCGAGCAGACAACTGCTCCAGAAACTGATTGCTATCAGCAGAAGATACCCAGGCAACTTTCGCGCCCCCATATGGATTCTCCCTTTGCTACGCCAGCAAAAGCATCAAACGCTACTTCGACTATGCATATTCCCACGCATTCGGAAACCGTCGAAGCTTCGACTCGGCACACCAAAGGTCGCGCACGCGTTTCATTGCTTGAGGTGCCAGTAGTTGAAGTATGCGATTGGAATATTCCCTACTGCGGATACAGCTACGCAGTTTGTCGCTATCGGGTCACCGATTAGAACTTCAATTCTCTTTTCCATCGTAAAGGCCGTGAGCGCGACCGACAACTTGCGATTGAATTGCGTGTCCGATGAAGGCAGGAAGATGGCTTTAGGACCCGTCGCACAGGTGACACCTTCATTGTTGAAATCACCCAGCAGTAGCAAGCCTCCGTCCACCAGACGGACTTCGGTCGGAATAGCTGAACTCCAAATGTAGGCATTGGCGGTGCCGAAAAAAAAGAAACAGAACGGTGCCGATTGTTACCCAGCTATTCTTCATGGACATACCTTCAAATTGATATCCGGCCTAAGTTTCCCGCTCCAAAAATGTTTATCTGTCCGATCGTTCCAAAGGCCATTCTCCTGCGCATCGCGTCCCTCTCGGCAGTCGCCCGCCAGTTTCATCGCACCGAAGCCGCTCTACGTCACAGCGTCAAACGACATTTCAACTACCCATAGTTCACAAACGTACGAACGTACGACCCGGCACCTTTGCACACTTTCTCCACTTTCTCTACGTCACAGCGTCAAACGACATTTCAACTACCCGTAGCTCACAAACGTACGAACGTACGACCCGGCACCTTTGCATCCGGCACCTTTGGGTCAACTCCACAAGCAGCGTGACGGGCGGTCGGAGAACTAGACTATTACGAACTTCATTCGCTCAAGGCAGTCGGTTGCTGCATATCGTGCAGCCAATCGAAACGCTGCCTTTCGAGACTCCATCTCGTTGTATTCCACAGCCTCGATTACCAATCTGAAGCGGCAAATCGGTGTCATCGGCTTCGTGAGGAGAACGTCCAGGACACCATAAAGGATTTCGTCGTACCAAGCTTCGCTCTGAAGGCGACGGCGTTGCTCGTCGCTGAGCTGATCCATGACCTCCAGTTTCTCGGATGGCTCCAGCCGTAGAGACACTGCCGCGTACAGCGAGATCCCTCCCGTATGCTTCTTGCAGACTCCGCGCCCGGAGATCGACTCGCGTACGCGGTCGCCTTCCTTGCCTCTGAATGTTGCCAACCAGTTTTCAAGTGGTCCCATGCCTCATTCTCCGATGAGCCGGAGTGCGTCCGGACTGTAGGGAGTGCATCTGGTGCCGGGTCGCGGATTCGCGGGTTTCGTTTTGAGTTGCTCCTCGCCGGCCGTGGTGAATGGCCGACTAGGACGAGCGCAGCGACTGCGTTTCTCTGTTCAATTCAAATCCGCGAATCCGCGGCCCGGCACCAGATGCTCCAGGGAACACCACCACTGGACACCCACGCGATTTCTGCGCAAATCCACGAGTAATCCGCCGACCTGCC
>CAZBKC010000275.1:0-4979 GCA_964492345.1 uncultured Steroidobacter sp.
ACGCGCACGGCGTCGATCACGGGCAGCTATGTCGCGCTGGTCGATGCGGTGAACAGGCTGATCCGCAAACGCGTGCTGCGCGAAAGCCCGATTCACGGCCAGGTGGCCGCGGTGTCGGTCGGCATCTGGGCCGGCATGCCCGTGATCGATCTCGACTACAAGGAAGACTCCGACGCCGAAACCGACATGAACGTCGTCATGAACAACGGCGGCGGCTTCATCGAAGTGCAGGGCACCGCCGAAGGCCACGCATTCCGACGCGACGAACTGGATGCCTTGCTGAATCTCGCGGCCAATGGCATCGGGCAGTTGCTGGCGAAGCAGCTGGAGGCGTTGAATGAAGACTAGGGCTTCTGGCAACTGGCAACTGGCAGCTGGCCAGAAGCAGTCCTTCAGTTTTTCTTCTCTGGCCAGTTGCCAGTAGGCCAGCGGCCTCTGCTCGTGCTCCTCGTCCTCGCCACCAACAATCGCGGCAAACTGCTGGAGCTGCAGACGCTGCTCTCGCCGCTCGCCATCGAAGTGGTGCCGCAGTCGCAGTTCACGTCGGTGGCTGCGGAGGAAACGGGATTGTCGTTCGTCGAAAACGCAATCCTCAAGGCGCGTCATGCCGCGCGTGCCTCGGGGCTGCCGGCCATCGCGGATGATTCCGGGATCGAAGTCGATGCCTTGCGCGGCGCGCCCGGCATCTACTCGGCACGTTACGCCGGAGCCCAGGCCAGCGATCAGGAGAATCTCGAGAAGTTGCTGCGCGAGTTGCGTGATGTGTCCGCGGAGCGGCGCACCGCCCGCTATTGTTGCGCGCTGGCGTTCATGCGCTGGGAAACCGATGCCTCGCCGCTCGTATGCCAGGCGAGCTGGGAGGGACGCATCATCGATGCGCCGCGGGGCACAGGCGGTTTTGGCTACGACCCGATCTTCGAGGTCGAACCCGGTGTGACGGCGGCGGAACTCTCTGCCGACGAAAAGAATCGGCGCAGTCACCGCGGCAAGGCGTTGCGTCAGCTTGCCACTGAGCTTGATCGTTTCCGTGCCGGTTCCGGCCGGTAGCCAGCCGCCAGCGGCCATGTCCCTTCCGCCCCTTTCCCTCTACGTGCACCTGCCCTGGTGCGTGCGCAAGTGTCCCTACTGCGATTTCAATTCGCACGCAGTGCCTGGACAGATTCCGCAGCGCGACTATGTCGACGCACTTCTCGAAGACCTCGATCTCGACAGACCGGCAGCCGTCGATCGCTCGCTCATCTCGATCTTCTTCGGCGGCGGCACGCCGAGCCTGTTCAGTCCCGAGGAAATCGGACGATTTCTCGCCGGCGTCCGGCAGCGCCTGCCTTGCGCGAGCGACATGGAGGTCACGCTCGAGGCCAATCCCGGCACGATCGAGCATGGAAGGTTCCGCGGCTACCGCGAGGCCGGCGTGACCCGCGTGTCGTTGGGGGTGCAATCGTTCAACGATGCGCATCTCAAGGCGCTGGGCCGGATTCACGGCAGCGGCGATATCCACCGCGCGGTCGATGAACTGCAGCAGGCGGGACTCGACAATTTCAATCTCGATCTCATGTACGGACTGCCGCAGCAAAGCCATGAACAGGCGCTCGCCGACATCAGGGCCGCCATTGCGCTGGCGCCGGCCCATCTGTCGCACTACCAACTGACACTCGAACCCGGCACGGTCTTCTACCATCGTCCGCCGCCTCTGCCGGATCACGATGCGACGTGGGAAATGCAGCTCGAATGCCAGGCGTTGCTGGCAAGTCACGGATACGAGCAGTACGAAGTCTCGGCGTACGCGCGCGCGGGTCGGCGGTGCCTGCACAATCTCAACTACTGGCAGTTCGGCGACTACCTCGGTATCGGTGCGGGCGCGCACGGCAAGCTGACGAGGGTCGGTGTCCAGCGGACGATGCGGTGTCGACAACCGCGCGACTATCTTTCGCGAACGCCCGCCGAGCGGATTACCGAGCGGCGCACGGTCACCGCTGCCGAACTGTCGTTCGAATTCATGTTGAATGCGTTGCGGCTGCGCCAGGGTTTTGCCGTCGCTTTGTTCGAGGAGCGCACCGGTCTGCCGATCGAATCGATCGGCCCAGAGCTACGCGCAGCGCAGACCAGGGGGCTGCTCCAGTCTGCGAAGGGCGCATGGGAACCGACCGACCTCGGATTTCGATTCCTGAATGACCTGCAGGAGATGTTCTTGCCAGCGACCCGTTGATCGGTTCAGTCGTCCGAACAACGCCGAGCGTCATTGCGAGGTTCGCGCAAGTTCGTGAACCAGCGCACAAAATTTCCCGCTCGCCGAGGCGTCGCGGCGGGTGGTGACAGCTGGGTTATGCACACTGCGCACGGGGATGAGACCAGACGGGCGCTTGATGACGAAATTACACGCAATAGGTGATGTTAAATCACTAACCTATTGATGTATAAAGGTGAAAATGGGTGGCTAAAATTTGACCAATGTGACGATGTGCCGTTTTTGACGCATTGCGTGCCCGACGCAGGGCCAATCATCCACAGAGTTATCCACATGTTTTGTGGATAACCGCCCTACGTGTTTCAGGCGTCGATTGAAAAGTACCTCCGGAACGCCATTTACCTTGCGACCCGGGATATGCGCCGCTACACTGCGCGCCTTTTTTCGAGGGGGCATCTGCAGCCCAACAGAACCATGAAAGCCGGAATCCATCCTGAGTACAAAGAGACCAACGTCACCTGCAGCTGCGGGAACGCGTTCGTCACGCGCTCGACGCTCGGGCACGATCTGCAGATCGAAGTGTGCTCGAACTGCCATCCGTTCTACACCGGCAAGCAGAAGATCCTGGACACCGGCGGTCGCGTCGACAAGTTCCGCAAGAAGTACGCCGCACGCTGATTGCAGCGACGCGACGTTCTTCATCGCGACAGATGTCAGCAAAGGGCGCTTCGGCGCCCTTTTTGTTTATCTGAACCTCACCTGAATCGACGGGTTCATTGAGATCGCGCACTACGTGGGATCAACGCGGCTTGTGGGTGCGTGGAAGCGCGGTTTATAAACCCGACGTCGCTCTCACCCTGCGGGTCGCGGACATGCATTTTCACTGCCCTGCGCGCGTTGCATTGCTCCTTGTGGTCGCCGTTCTCGGGCTGAGCTCATGTGCGACCAACCCTGTGAGCGGCCGGCCTGACCTGGTGTTCTCCTCGGAAGAATCCGAAGTGAAGAAATCCAGGCAGGTACATCCGCTGATGTTGCGGCAGTTCGGCGGTCCTTATGACGATCTGCGCCTGCAACAGTACGTGAACGAAGTCGGTCAGCGCACAGCGAAAGCAGGACAGCGCCCGCAACTGCAATATGTCTTCACTGTGCTGGACAGCGAAGAGATCAACGCATTCACCACCGGCGGCGGTTACGTCTACATCACGCGCGGCATCATGAACTATCTGAACTCCGAGGCCGAACTGGCTGCGGTGCTCGGACATGAAATAGGGCATATCACTGCGCGTCATCCTGTAAAGCAGCAGACGCAGTCGACCCTTTCCGGCATCGGCGCCGCTGCGATCGGCATTTTTACCGGCAGTGGTGATATCGCCGGTCTCGCCGACTACGCAGGCGCAGCGCTCATCCGTGGCTACGGTCGCGACAATGAGCTGGAAGCCGATCGCCTCGGGGCTGAATACCTGCAGAGCACGGGACTGTCGCCGGATCACATGATCGATGTCGTCCGACTGCTCAAGAACCAGGAGATGTTCGAAGTGGCGCGCGCCCGCGAAGAGAATCGTGAGCCGCGCATCTATCACGGCGTGTTCTCGACCCACCCGGACAACGATCAGCGCCTGCGCGAAGTCGTCGCGGCGGCGGCCAAACTGCAGGGCCAGGGAGACAAGGTCGATCCGGGTCGCGAGCGGTATCTGCGTGCGATCGAAGGACTGCCGGTGGGAACGAGCCGCGCGCAGGGCGTGCTGAAGGGCAACCGCTTCTACCACGCCAATTTCGGTTTCACCGTGGCATTTCCCTCGGGATGGACCGTCGAGAATCAGCCCAATCGCCTGATGGCTGTTGCACCAAAGAAAGACAGCGTGCTGCAGATGCAGACGCAGGCTCCGCCGCCGAACATGGGTCCGAAGGAATTCCTGTCGCGGCTGCTGGCCCGCTCCAATGCCGGACCGGGCGAGGCCATCGAGGTCAATGGATTGCAGGGTTACACCACGGTCGTGCGCTCCGCCAACACGGATTTCGGTGTGGTGCCCGCCCGCTATGTGGTGATCTACTACAACAATCTGGCTTACATATTCGCGGGTGCGAGCCGGGGTTCCAGCAGCGTGCCTTCGGCGGACGCGCTGTTCATGTCCACTGTCAAAACGTTCCGGCGCCTCAAGGACAATGAATTCGTGCTCGCAGAGCCCTACAAGATCCGCACGGTGCGGGTGAACGAGAACATCCGCATCGAAGATCTGGCCAAGTCATCGCCGGTGAAGAAGTATCCGGTGGAGCAATTGCGGCTGCTCAACGACCTGTACCCGGACAAGCAGCCCAAGCCCGGCCAATTGCTGAAGATCGTGCAGTAGCACGGCCGCATTTTTCCGCTGCGCAGCGCCCTTGGATCCGAACGGATTCCGGCTTGATTCGTCGCCGGGGTCGTGTAAGTCTGCGCGTCCCGTTTGCACCTGCAAAAAAGCCTGCGCCCCCGGCGCACCGACCCGCTCTGGAATTCGCAAATGTCTGAGAAGAAGTTCGAGCTGACTGACCTGTCGACCGGCAAGAAATCTGTTGCCGAGGTGAAAAGCGGCACCCTGGGCCCGAGCGTCCTGAGCGTCGCCAACCTCAACAAGGAACATGGTCTGTTCACGTTCGATCCGGGCTTCATGGCGACCGCATCGTGCGAAAGCAGGATCACGTTCATCGACGGCGACGAGGGTGTGCTGTTGCACCGGGGCATTCCGATCGAACAGCTCGCCGAGAAGAGCAACTTCCTGGAAGTGGCCTACCTGATGATCAACGGCGAACTGCCCAC
>CAZBKC010000276.1:0-4974 GCA_964492345.1 uncultured Steroidobacter sp.
CGCCGAATTTCTCGATCAGTCCCGGATGGCGACTCGCCACCGCGTCGAGAACATCGCGGATGTGCACGCCCGGAACCGAACGTGCCGACCCTTTCAGAAAACACTCATCGCCGCGGGCCAGCGCGATGACGGGCCGATGCACGCGATCCTTGACGCGCGACGCCACCAGTCCGACGACCCCCTGATGCCAGGTTTCGTCGAACAGACACAGCCCCAGCGGCAGACTCGCCTCATCGCGCATATCGGCGACCGCGAGCATGGCTTCCTGCTGCATCTGCAGTTCCAGTTCGCGGCGATCCTCGTTCAGTTGCGTGAGGCGGCCCGCCAGCAATCGCGCGGCGTCGGGATCGTCGGTCAGCAGGCATTGAATACCGACGGTCATGTCATCGAGCCGACCCGCCGCATTCAGGCGCGGCCCGACCTGGTAGCCGAGATCGGCAGCGATGACGGAACGTGTCGAGCGGCCCGCTGCTTCGAGCAGCATGCGAATACCGGGCACGCAGCGTCCGGCACGGATGCGCCGCAGCCCCTGCTGCACCAGCACGCGGTTGTTGCGATCGAGCGGCACCAGATCTGCGACGGTACCGAGCGCGACGAGATCCAGCAGATCGGCCACCGAAGGCGGCTGCGCATGCAGGCCGCGCACCTGCATTTCGCGCGTCAGCGCGGCCATCAGATAGAACGCCACACCGACACCGGCAAGCGCCTTGCTCGGAAACGCCTCGCCCGGCGAGTTCGGATTCACGATGGCCGCAGCTTCCGGCAGCGTTGCCGCGGGCAGGTGATGATCGGTGACCAGTACTTCGATACCGAGCGAGCGCGCCTCGTGCACACCCGCGTGGCTCGCGATGCCGTTGTCGACCGTAACGATGAGCGACGGCTGCCGGCCGGCGGCGAGTCGCACGATCTCCGGCGTGAGACCGTATCCATACTCGAACCGGTTCGGCACGATGAAATCCACGTGCGCAAATCCCAGGCGCGACAGCTGGCGTACCACCAGCGCAGTACTGGTCGCGCCGTCCGCATCGAAATCGCCGACGACGACGATGCGACTGCGGGCCGTGAAATGACGGCACAGCAGGTCGACGGCCACATCTATCCCGCCGAGCTGTCGCACGGGAATCAGGCGATCCAGCCCCAGTTCGAGATCGTCCGGCGAAGCGATGCCTCGCGCCGAATACAAGCGACGCAGCAGCGGATGCATCGTCGGCGGCAGCAGAGCCTCATCCAGCCGCGGACGGCGACGTATCGAATGACCGCTCAACCCGGGTGCCTCCATTGCGAGGGCGGCAGTGCGCGCCGCCAGAAACGCCGCAGATCGCCGCGACGTACATCGACATGCCACACGTCCAGGACCAGATCGAGTCTCGACAGGCGGCGGCCCGCAAGGGCCTGCGACAAGGGCGTAAGCCATTGCGAATCCAGCACGTCCAGGTTGGCTTCGGGGACGACCACGACGGCTCGCGGCAAATCAGCGATCGTCGGCAACAATTTCTCCGCACTCCCGGGCAGCGCACCGGGCGACCTGCCGCACGCGCGATACAACCCCTGCAGGAAGACGCTGTTGCCGAAGGCAGGCGGCAACCCGGGCGGCGATTCGATCTCCGCCAGCGAACCGCCGCCCCATAGCCAGATCGCATTGACCGCGGGCAACCCGCGGCGCGCGCGCGCCTCGTTGACCGGATGCTCGTGCAGCAGCATCTGCAGCTCCGTCATGACACGACGAAGCACGGAGGCATCGGGCCCGCGCGGCATGACGCTCTGCAGTTCGTTGACCGCCGCCGCCTCAGGAGTCGAGGTCACAGCCCGCAAGGGTTGAGCTGCGCGAATGAACCACTCCGAATCCAACGTGCGCAGGACGAAGTCACCCGATGCGAAGTTCGGAGCAAGGGTCTCGAACAATGCGGTCCGTTCCGCGTCGGTGACCCGGGCCTCGTCGGTGAGATTCAGAAAGGTCAGACGATCCAGGCCGGCAACGAAATGCACAGGCTCCGCATGCAGCCAGTGCGCATCCCGATCGTGGCTCATGCTGATGGCGGCGCTGGCAATGGAATCCGGTGCGATATCGAGCGCAGCCGCCAGGCCACGCTGCCAGGGGCGCAGCGACGATTCGGCGTCGGCGCCCGGCCATCGTTGCGCCACCGTGCCGCGTCCCGCCAACCGAGCCAGACCGGGCGATGACTCCACTCCACGCGAAAGCGCCGTCCCGATCTCGGAGGCAATCAAAGTCAGCCAGGGGGACGTCGACATCGGCGGCGCGCGGAAACGAAGGTGCGCTATCGTAGCGGAATGAAACTGACGGACGACAGTGTCGGCGGCATTCAACTGGTGCGCGCCTATGCCCCCGGCGAAATTCGCGTGAATGAGACGATCGTGCGGCGCAGTTGCCTGCTGCGCGCCGACACGCTGATCACGGATTGGCGCCCGCAATCGCTGCATGATCTCACCGTCGAAGATCTCGAACCGCTATTTGCGCTGGAACCCGAAATCGTCGTCCTGGGCTCGGGAACGCGTCAGAAATTTCCGCCGTCGACGCTGCTGGCTCGAATGCTTTCGCGCGGGATCGGTTGCGAGGTGATGGACACCGGCGCTGCCTGCCGCACGTACAACGTGCTGGTCAGCGAAGATCGGAGGGTGGTCGCAGCACTGTTTCTGCAGGACTAGTAAGAAAGAAGCGGTTGGCGGTTAGCGGATGGCGGTTAGTCAGAGGATGTTCCGCGCCCTTTCATGCCTTGCGGGTCGCGCGAAGCGCGGTGGAAAACCAGCGAGAGCTGCGGGAAGACGAAGAGAACAGCGATTGGGATCTGGTTTTAGCCGGGGTCCGTATCCGTAGTGGAGTAACCTGGCTGGTCTTCTCCCGGTCAGATGACCGGGAGGCTGATCGTCTGCTTCTCCCGGTGAAGACCACCGGGAGAAGACGCGAGGGACTGAAGTTCGTTCGACCAACTCGTCGCTGCGTGTTCACGAGGAACATTCACTTGACGAAGTATTCTTGTTCTTTTGGTTTTGTTCTTCTTCGCGCTGTTTCCTCGAATCCCCCTCCGCCCCCGCGTCTTCACCCGGTGACCCTGCGGCCCGTTCGCTGTCTGTAGCCAGCGACGCTGGGGCGGATGTTAGACATACGTAGAGATCAGTTGCAACTACTGTCCGCAATTTGTTCACGCAAAATAGTTGCAGTTGCAATGATCGAGCCACTGTTGCCAGTTCAATCCCGAATCGCATGCGACACCCTTGGTATCGGGAATGGGTGTTTTCCTGAACACCCTGAACGAAGGTCGCGCAAACGACGCGTTGATATATCTAGCGCCGTTGCGGTAGCAACGACAGCGGATCGCGCGGCGTACCATTGACGCGGATCTCGAAATACAGCATGGGCAGCGGACCGCAGGGCACGCCCATGGTGGCAATGCGTTGCCCTGCGCCTACGGCATCGCCTTCCTTCACCACGACGGCCTGCGTGTGGCCATAGGCGCTCAGGTAGGTTTCGTTGTGCTTAATGATGACGAGCTGGCCGTAACCGAGCAGCCCGGTGCCGCTGTACACGACTCGGCCGGAGCCCGCGGCGCGAATGTCCTGACCTGAACGGCCGTCGATGGTGAGTCCCTGTCCGCCATTGGGTCGCATCGTGAGACTCGCCCTGCCGCCATCGACCGGCCAGGACCATCGAACCGGCGGACCGACCGGTGGGGCTGTTTTCGGCGGAACTGTCGCAGGAGCACGAGGCTTGCCACCCGCCGCCACTGGACTCCTGGCGGCAGCAACCGAACCACGCCCCGAAGATGTGAGCCGCAGAACCTGGCCAGGATAGATCAGGTAGTCGCGTCCGATACCGTTCCAGCGTGCCAGCTCCTGGTAGTCGAGCTTGTGACGCCACGCGATCGAGTAGAGCGTGTCGCCCCGCTTGACGGTGTAAGTCGCGGAGGCTGGAGGATTCGAGGAGCAGCCGGCGAGCAGCGCGACGGCAAGGAGGCCGGCCAGACGTACCGACGACAGGAACGCTGACAGTGACGGCAATGACGTGGGCCGCGCCAACGTTCAGAACCTCGACACTGTCGTCACCGTTCTCATTGGACCGGACCTTGCTTCACCCCAATCCTTTGAGCAGGGGCACGAAACTCACCAGACCCAGCGTCTCCCTGTGAAAATCGTCGCCGCGCCGCGTGATTCTCAACAACTGCTGGCGACCTTCCGGACCCACGGGAGCGATCAGCCGCCCGCCGGGGCCGAGTTGCGCCAGCAATACCTCGGGAATGGCGAGCGGTGCGGCCGCCATCAGGATGCCGTCGTAGGGCGCATGCGCCACCCAGCCCTGAAAACCGTCCCCGTGTCGCAAATGGACATTGCGCAGATTGAGTTCCTTCACCCGCATGCGTGCGCGCTCCAGCAGGGCACTGATGCGCTCGATGCTGTACAGGAATTTGACAAAAGGCGAGAGCACCGCGGTCTGGTAGCCGCAGCCCGTGCCGATCTCGAGTACTTTGCGCGGCGCCGTGCCTTCGATCAGCGCCTCGGTCATGCGCGCGACGATGTAGGGCTGCGAGATCGTCTGGCCGAGTCCGATGGGCAGTGCCGTGTCTTCATAGGCCCGCGTTGCCAACGCCTCGTCGACGAAGAGATGTCGCGGCACGTTGCGGATCTGCTCGAGCACTTCCGGATTCACGATGCCCTGATCGCGCAGGCGCTGTACGAGTCGTTCGCGCGTGCGGGCCGACGTCATGCCGATGCCGGTATGGCGGCTGCCGTCGGTCGCGATGGGCGCAGGCTTGTCGTAGGGCGGCTTCATGCGTCGCGCCCGCGCAGCCAGTTGCCGATGTCTTCCAGCATCGAATGCCGTGTGAGATCGATCTGCAGCGGCGTAACGGAGACATAGCCATTGGCGACGGCATCGAAGTCGGTGCCCTCGCCCGCATCCTGTCCGTGTCCTGCCGGCCCGACCCAGTAGACCGGCCGGCCGCGCGGATCCTCCGAACGCAC
>CAZBKC010000277.1:0-4966 GCA_964492345.1 uncultured Steroidobacter sp.
CAGATCGCCGCGCACGCCGCCGACGGCGATCTGCTCGTGGCGCGTGTTGATGAACTTGATCGAGCTCTTTTCCAGCGCCGCGAGCACCGCGATGTTGGTATGCCCGCACAGCCCGAAGATGTGCTCGACACCCCGGTCTTCCAGGTGCTTGACCAGCAGATTGGCGACAAAGTCTTTCATGGGAACCCCCGGTGCTCTCGTGATTGCGCGGCTGGCGCGCCTATCGATCCGAATCCAGCGTCCGATTCTGCGGCCCGCTGTAGGTGTAAGGAATTTCCTTGGGCATCGGCCCCTTGATCCGATGCCGGTTCTGCATCTCTTCCCAGGCATGTGCCAGGATTCCGACGGATCGCGACAGGATGAAGAGTCCGCGTCCCATGGGTGGCGCAAAGCCGAGCTCGCAGAAGATCACCGCCGTCACGCCGTCGATGTTCATCGGAATGGGTTTGCCGGTGCGCCGTTGAAGCGCTGCCTCGACGGCACGACCGATCCCGGCATAGCGACCAGGAACGATTTTTCTGGCTGCCGCATCCGCGACGAGTCCGAGCAAGGGTTCGACGCGCGGATCGATCGGATGAAAGCGATGCCCGAATCCCGGGATGATTTTCCCGTGTGCAGCGACGAATGCTTCCAGCGCCTCATCGCAGGCACTCGCGAGATCCTTGCCCGCATCGGACGCGGTGGCGACCTGCTGGTACAACTCCATGCACTGCTGGCCTGCGCCACCGTGCGTATCTCCGAGTACATTGATTCCTGACGCCATGGCGTTGTTGAGATCGACACCGCAGGTCACCGCCATGCGTGCGATGGCGATGGAAGGCGCGTGCGGCCCGTGATCCACGGACGCAACCAGCGCTGCCTCCAGCAGTTGCGCCTGCGCCTTACCGGGCAGATCGCCTCGCACCATCAGCCAGATCATCTGTGGAAAGCTCAACTTCCCGATCAGATCCTGGATGGGATAGCCGCGAATCCCGATCCTGCCTGGATGGATATCGATGATGTCCGTGGTCCACCAGGCCTTTGCCTGGTCCAGCAATGTCTGTGCATCGCCCGTCATACTTCGTTCCTCGAATGCAGTCCTTCGATCTCGGCGTCGTCATAGCCCAGCTGCCTGAGGATCTCATCGGTGTGCTGGCCCAACGTCGGAGGACGCAGATCTGCCGGAAGCGAGGCGTCCGAGTAACGGTACCCGCCCTGCACCACCGAGATGTCGTTGGGCAGTCCGGGGACATCCGAGACTTTCTGAATCATCCTGCGATGCCTGACCTGCGGCAGCTCCAGCGTCTGCGGCACACTCAGGACGCGGCCGGCCGGCACGCCGACACGGTTGAGCTGATCCTCCCAGTACTTGGCGGATTGCAGGCTCAGTTCCTTCTCGATCTGCAGCGTCAGCATCTCGCGGTTGCGCAGGCGTAACTCTCGCGTCAGGAACCGCGGATCCCCGAGCAGGTCCGGCCGTTCGATGAGCTTCGCCAGTGCCACGAACTGTTCCTCGGTATTGGCAGCGATGTTCAGCAGGCCATTGCCGGTCCTGAATGTGCCCGACGGCGCCGCCGTGAAGTTATCGTTGCCCATCGGCTCCGGCTCCTTGCCCGCGATCAGATAGTTCGACACCACCCAGCCCATCGCTGCGATCGTCGAGTCGAGCATCGACACGTCGATGAAGCGGCCCTTGCCGCTGCGTTCCCGACCGACCAGCGCACTCGAGATTGCAAATGCCGCGGTGATCCCGCCAATGCTGTCGCTGACCGGAAAGCCCGCGCGCATGGGTGCGGTCGTGGCATCGCCCGTGATGCTCATTGCGCCCGACATGCCTTGCACGATCTGGTCGTAGGCCGGCGCATCGCTCATGGGGCCGTCCTGCCCGAAACCGCTGATCGCGCAGTACACCAGCCTGGGATTGATGACCGCCAGCGTCCTGTAGCCCAGTCCGAGCCGCTCCATTACACCGGGTCGAAAGTTCTCCACGAGGACATCGGCGCGCTTCACCAGGCGCCGGAAGATTTCCTTCCCGGCTTCCACTTTCAGATTCACGGTGATCGATTTCTTGCCGCCGTTCTGTGCCAGGAACGAGGCGCCCATCAATCGTCGACTCAGATCGGCATCGGCACCGAGCTGACGGGCCAGGTCGCCACTGCCCGGCGCCTCGACCTTGATGACTTCGGCACCCGAGAGCATGAGCTGGTAGGAACAGAATGGGCCGGCCAGCACGTTGGTGATATCGATCACGCGGATGCCGGCGAGAACGGCTGTCATTGAGTGTTTCTCCTGGAAGGGTCAGCGGCGAATGAAGGGATTGGTGACGTCCAGGTCCGAAGACATCCAGACACACTTGGTATCGAGGTACTCCCGGATCGCATCGACACCGGATTCGCGTCCGAGGCCGGATCGCTTCATGCCACCGAACGGCGAGGTGAAACTGGTCGCACGATAGTTGTTGATCCAGACGGTGCCGGCCTTGAGTTTTTCACTCATGAGCATGGCGCGCCGCAGATCGCGCGTCCAAACCGCTGCGGCGAGCCCGTAGACCACGTCGTTGCCGATGTGGATCGCATCCTGTTCGTCGTCGAAGGCAATGACGCTCAGCACCGGCCCGAACACTTCTTCCTGGGCGATGCGCATGCGACTGTCGACACGGGTGAAGATCGTCGGCTCAATGAACTGTCCGGCGCCGAGGTCTGTTCGCGCTCTGCCGCCGATTGCGCAGATTGCACCCTCCGCTTTCGCGATCTCGATGTAACTGAGCACTTTCTCGAACTGCGGCCGCGTCGCTATCGGCCCCATCTGCGTGTCCGGATGCGTCGGGTCGCCCAGCTTCACGTCGCGGACGAACTCGATCAGCCGCGCGACAAACTGGTCGTGCACGGATCTCTGCACCAGCAGGCGCGACCCTGCCTGACAGCTCTGACCTGCCGCGGCGAAGATTCCGGACACCACGCCCTTCAATGCCCGGTCGAGATCCGCATCGTCGAACACGATGTTCGGTGACTTGCCGCCCAGCTCGAGCGTGACGCTCTTGAGGCCGCGAGCAGCAAGCTCGTAGACCCGCACACCGGCCGCCTCTCCGCCCGTGAATCCCACATGCGCGACTGCGTCATGCGACACAAGCGGGGCCCCGACCTCTTCGCCGAAGCCGGTCACCACATTGACCACGCCATCGGGAAAGCCTGCGAGCCTGAACAGCTCGGCCAACTCGAGAATCGCGCAGGACGTGAATTCGGACGGCTTGATGACGGTCGTGCATCCCGCAGCCAGGGCCGGCGCAAGTTTCCAGCTCGTCAACGTGAGCGGCGAATTCCAGGGCGTGATGATTGCGACGACACCCTTCGGCTCGTACCGGGTGTAAGCAAACACGCCGACCTTGTCGGTGGGAATGACATGACTCTCCACTTTGTCCGCGAGACCCGCGTAATAGTGGAAATACTCGCCCAGGTACTTCACCTGGGCACTCACCTCTGCGAGCAACTTGCCATTGTCACGTTGTTCGATCTCCGCCAGCCGAGGCGCGTGCGCGATGATGAGATCGGCGAATCGACGCAACAGCGAACCGCGCTGACTGGCAGTCAATCGCCCCCATGGCCCTTGCTCGAATGCTCGCCTGGCTGCGCGGACTGCTGCGTCGACATCGGCTGTGTTGCCGCGCGCCACCAGCGCCCAGGCTTCGCCGCTGTACGGATTCTCGCTGTGGAAGTACGCCCCGCCCGCGGGCTCTGCTGCACGGCCGTCGATGTAGTGGTTGTAACGCTTCATTACCGCAAGCTGTGAATCAGACCCGCACGCCGCCGGCCAGCATGGCGGACGCCCCCGCGCCGGATCACGCCCGCAAGACTAGCCGGTTATGGACTAACTAGTCCATAACAATGTACCATCCAGTTCATTACAACGTGATTCGCCCGGCGGCGGGCGTGAGGCGTAGTCATCCGCAATGCACCATGAATTCTCCCTGGCCTACCTTTCGGCGTTTGGCGTTGCACCGCCCGACATGGTCGCCGTGGCCTGGCGCGCAGGCTACGACTATGTGGGGTTACGACTTCACCCGGTGACAGAGAACGAACCGGTCTTCCCTCTCGCGACCGATCGCCGCCTGCTATTGCAGACTCGTCAACAGCTGGATGACACGGGCGTGAGGGTCCTCGATGTCGAGTTGGTGCGCATGACCCCGGACTTCGATGTCGCGGCCTGCGACGCATTGCTCGACGTCAGCGCAGAACTGAATGCCCGGCATGTCATTGCACAGGCCGCTGATGCCGATCTCTCGCGGGCAAGCGACCATCTGGCGCAGCTGTGCGACGCGGCGAGAACCCGTGGACTGACCATCGATCTCGAGTTCGTCACCTGGACGGAAACACCCGATCTGGACCGGGCGGCGAGCATCGTGACGGCAGCGCGCTGTGCGAATGCCGGGATACTTATCGACACCCTCCACTTCTCGCGCTCGGGCTGCAGCGTTGCGCATCTCGCCAGGCTGCCCCGCGAGTGGTTCCGGTATGCACAAGTCTGCGACGCACCGACGCAGGGTCCCGATTCGGTCGACGGATTGATTCACGCAGCCAGGAATGACCGGTTGTTTCTGGGCGAGGGCGGCCTCGACCTGTCCGGGATACTGGGCGCACTTCCCCGCGAGATCCCCTACTCGCTGGAAATTCCCAGAGCCGCTCTCGCCCGCGTTATCGGCATCGAGGAATGTGCGCGCCTGGCGCTGGTTGCTGCGCGCAAGTTTGTTCAGGCACTGCACCTGGACGTCCCGCGCTGGGCAACGCTGCCGCCACCCGCGCATGCCAGTCGATCCCACTAGTGTCGCGACTCGACAATTCCGGAACATGCCCCCTCCCTGTCCCTCCCCCGGCGACCGGGGGCGGGGACGTATCGTTGTGCACAGTCGCAACCAGACGCGTCCCTTCCCCCGGTCGCCGGGGGAAGCAACTGTGTTTGAAGTCAAGCCGTGGTATGCAAGCTTTCAGTCCAC
>CAZBKC010000278.1:0-4960 GCA_964492345.1 uncultured Steroidobacter sp.
AGTTCAAACCATGTACATGCCGCCATTCACGTGCAGCGTTTCCCCGGTGATGTAGCTGGCCTGGGAAGACGCAAGGAACGCCACGGCATGGGCGATGTCTTCGGGAGCGCCAAGGCGGCCCAGGGCGACCTGATTGGCGAGCTGTTGTTGCTGTTCCGCCGCAAGTTGTGCAGTCATGTCGGTGGCGATGAAACCGGGCGCCACGACGTTCACGGTGATGTTGCGCGAACCGACTTCCCGCGCCAGCGACTTGCTGAAGCCGATGATGCCGGCCTTCGCGGCGGCATAGTTGGTCTGGCCGGCATTGCCCATCACGCCCACCACCGAAGCGATGTTGATGATGCGGCCGCGCCGGGCCTTCATCATTCCACGCAATACAGCCTTCGACAGCCGGAAAACCGAGGCGAGATTGGTGTTCATGATCTCGTCCCATTCCTCGATCTTCATGCGCAGCAGCAGGTTGTCGCGAGTGATGCCTGCGTTGTTCACCAGCACGGTCACGGGACCTTCCCTGCCCTCGATGTCCTTGATTGCCGCGTCGACCGATTCCTGCTGCGACACGTTCAATACGAGGCCGCGGCCTTTGAATCCGCCCTCGCTCAGCCACTGTGCGATGCCCTGTGCTCCGCTCTCGCTCGTCGCGGTACCGATCACGGTTGCGCCGCGCTGCGCGAGTTCCTGCGCAATCGCCCGGCCGATGCCACGGGACGCACCCGTGACGAGCACGATGTCTTCATTCATTGACACGGTGGTCATGCGTTCTCCCGACACGCCTGCAAGGCAGCCTGCAGCGAATCGCCGTCTTCGATCGCGAGCATCGCGATCTCCTTGTTCTTCTCTATACGCCGGTTGAGCCCGGTCAGCACCCGGCCGGGACCGCACTCGACGATCACCCGCGCACCGCCGGCGACGATCGCCTGGATCGTCTGCGTCCAGCGCACCGGCTTGACGAGTTGCTGAACCAGCGCTTCGCGGATGCTGTCCGCGTCGCCGTGCTTGCGTACGTCGACGGTATAGATGTCACGTACCTGCGACGCCTCGAAGCGCGTGTTCCTGAGTCGTTGTGCGAGTTTTTCGGCCGCGGGAGCCATCATGGCGCTGTGCGAAGGCACACTGACCGGCAGCTTGATCGCGCGCTTGGCACCGCGCGCCTTGAGCAGTTCGATCGCACGATCGACCGCCGCCGACGCGCCGGCGATGACGATCTGACCCGGCGAGTTGAAGTTGGCGGATTGCACGACCTCACCCTGTGCCGCTTCGACGCACGCGGCTTCGACATCCGCATCGTCCGCACCGAGGATCGCCGCCATCGCGCCCTGCCCTGCGGGCACCGCGGCCTGCATGGCCTGACCGCGAAACTGCACGAGTGCCGCCGCGATTTTGAAGTCGAGCGCACCGGAGGCGACGAGTGCCGAATACTCACCGAGGCTGTGCCCGGCCATGGCTGACGGCAAAGCGCCACCGTGTTTGCGCCACACCCGCCATGTCGCAACACCGGCCGCAAGCATTGCGGGCTGCGTGCGCTCGGTCGAACCCAGCAGCTCTTCGGGTCCTTCCTGGCAGAGCTTCCACAGGTCGTAGCCGAGAACATCGGATGCTTCGGCAAAAGTTTCCTGTACCAGCGGCTCGGCACCGGCAAGCGCCGTCAGCATGCCGACGGATTGCGAACCCTGCCCGGGAAACACGAACGCAAACGACATCGATTGATCCTGACTGGAAAAACGGCGCGCGATTATAGCGATCAGCGCCGCACTGACCAGCGTGGCGGATACAGGCAAATCCCGAGCGCACCCAGGAAACCACCGATGGCACCGTAGAGATGGGCATCGACGATGACTGGCATGTCGCCAGAAAGCGGCAACGCTCCCTGCCATTGTTCCCAGGCGAGCTTGCCGATCACGACGAGCGTCAACGCCAGCGCAAGGGGCTTGGTTTCGTGCCGCCACCACGCCACTGCACCTGCCGCCAGGACGCCATGAAGTACCCCCGACAGCCCGACATACCACTGCAGTTGTGGCTCGAAAAGAACAAATCCGGCGTCGATGCTGACGACGCTGGCCAGCAGCACGATCAGCCATTGTCTGACGGTGTAATCGCGCGAAAACAGGGTCGAAACCAGGGCCGTGCCGAGCACATTCAATAAGAGATGCGCAACGCTGCCGTGGACCAGGTGCCCCGTCAGCAGGCGCCAGTATTCTCCGTCCAGAACCGCGGCACGCTCATAACGCATTGCAAGACGAACCGGGTCGCTCCCGAACGCCAGCAGAACCGACAGGCTGCAAAGCAGTCCAGGCAGCCAGACTCCCGCCGCACGGCTGCTGCGCTGGTCAGCCTGTGAACCTGTCGTGTCCGGGAGACCCTCGCTCATGCTTACATCCTGCTTTGTTATGATCCGGCGCGCTTCGCAGGCGCCTTTTCAGCGCGATTTCCTGCTTCGATTCCTATTTAAGGATTGCATGACATGTCTGTTACCCGTGTCTCTCGTCTGGCTTGGTCTCGCCCGATGCGCGGTTTCACGCTGATCGAAATCATGGTCGTGGTGGTCATCCTGGGCATTCTCGCTGCCCTGGTTGCTCCGAACGTGATCCGGCGTATCGACGATGCACAGATCGCGAAAGCCAAACAGGACATCCGCTCGTACGAAACCGCCCTGAATCTGTTCCGCATGGACAACTTCAAATATCCGACGACCGACCAGGGCCTCGCCGCCCTCGTCACGAAGCCCGGCGACACCTCGATCCGCAACTGGCGCGAGGGCGGTTACATCAGCGGCCTGCGCAAGGATCCCTGGGGCAACGACTACCACTACCAGAATCCGGGCTCCCACGGCGAATACGATCTGTTCACGCTGGGCGCCGATGGTGTCGAAGGTGGCGAAGGCATCAACGCCGACGTCGGTAACTGGAACATCGAATAGCACACAGAATGGCTGGAGACTGCCCCGCGGGATTCCCTTCCGGTCAGAGGCTGGAGACTGGAGGCGGGCGCGGGCCCGCACGTCTTCCATGCCGGGGCATTGCGGCGGCCCCCAGCCCCCAGCCCCCAGCCCCCAGCCTGCATCTCTGCGCAGGCTTCACATTGCTGGAGATACTGGTCGTCGTCATTGTGGTCGGCGTCATCGTCTCGGCGGCAACGCTGTCCATCGGCATCCTTGGCCGCGACCGCGAATCCGAAGACCAGATGCGACGCGTCTGGGCCGTTCTCAACCAGGGGCGCGAGGAAGCCGAACTGCAGGGACTGGATCTCGGCATGTTCATGTCGGCGACCGGTTACGAATTCCTGCGGTACGACGGTCGCGAAAAGCGCTGGCTGCCGATCGAAGACGACAGGCTGTTCGCACCGCGCGTGCTTCCCGAGGGGTTGCGTTTGCGGCTGTGGGTGGAGGCACGCGAGATCGTGATGAAGCCCAATCCAGTGGATCGCTCCGATGACGCTGAGGACAGGAAATGGCTGCCGCAGATCTTCATCCTCTCGAGCGGTGACATCATGCCCTTCGAACTGCAGATCGAGCGCGATGCCGAACCTGCGATCTGGCGCGTAGTCTCGCAGCCTGACACCGATCTGCGCCTGGAACGCCGCGCCGCCACCGAGCCCTGGACAGTAATCGCACAGACGAAACCGCCCACCGACAAGGACAGCAAGGACGAGCGCAATGCGAAGCGTTAGTCCCCTCCGCGATCGCGCACGCGGCTTCACGCTGATCGAAGTGCTGGCCGCACTCGTGATCGTCTCGCTCGGCATGCTCGCCGTGATTCAGGCGGTGAGCGAGACGGCACGCAACAGCAACTACGTGCGTGACAAGACGGTGGCCCACTGGGTCGCGATGAATCAGCTGACCCTGACGCGTCTCGCACCCAATCCGCCGAAGATCGACAAGACCTCGGATGAGGTGGAAATGGCAGACAGGCGCTGGCGCTGGACCATGGAAGTCACGCAAACCCCGTTGGAGAGCGTTCGCCGCGTCGAAATCAGTGTGCGTCCCGAGGAAGCGGACGAGAAGTCATCCCTGGCGTCGGTGACAGGCTTCTATGGCGCGGCCATCGCGCAGCCGGGTACCACGGTCGTATCGTGGCAGCAGTCGGTGGATGACCGGCCGGGCGGCGACGGCAGAGACAACAACGATGGCGGCAAGGATGCTGGCGATGCGAACGACTCGCCGTCCGACGGCTCGCCGCAGCCGGACCCGGGTGGCGAACCCGTCGATCCGCCGCTCGATCCGCAACCGGCGCCGACAGAATGACGCCCCGGGCAGGCACAGAACGACGTCGTGCAGGCGGATTCACCCTGCTGGAAGTCCTCGTCGCCGTGGCCATCTTCGTCATCGTCGGCATGCTCGCGATGACCGGTTACAACGAACTAATGTCGCAGACCGAGCGTGTCGATGAAAGCGCGGCGCGAACCCGTGCCATCCAGTCGGCAATGATGCGGATCAGTCAGGACTTCGCGCTGCTGGAGCCGCGGGCGGTGCGTCCGGTACTCGGCCAGGATCCGGTGCCGGCCTTGCGCGCCGGTGGCGATGGCGAGAGCGGCATCGAACTCACCCATTCCGGCTGGAGCAATCCGGCTGGCGTGCCGCGGTCGACGCTTCAGCGTGTTGCCTATCGCCTGGAAGACACCGATCTCTACCGCGACTACTGGCCTGTGCTGGATCGCACCCAGAGCGTCGAACCGGTCAGCGTCGTGCTGCTCGAGCGGGTCAAGAGCGTTTCCATCCGGTACATGGGCGCGGATCGCGACTGGAAGGAACAGTGGCCGCCGCTCGGTTACTCGGGACCGACGCTGCGCTACGCACTGCCGGTCGCCGTCGAGATCACCCTGGAACTGGAAGACTGGGGCAAGATCACGCGGGTCGTGGAGGTCGCGGGATGAGATACCGGCGACGAAAGATGGCTGGAGGCTGGAGGCTGGAGGCTGGAAATAGAGACGACTTCCGTTTCTACCTCCAGCCTCCAGCCTCCAG
>CAZBKC010000279.1:0-4951 GCA_964492345.1 uncultured Steroidobacter sp.
CTGCGTTGTTGAGAGGCTTCAGCTCGGTTGCCGCCCGACTGGCCATTGGAGCATTCATGCGAATTCCTTCCCTGTTTCTCCTTCTGACCGCAGCGTCTGTGAGCGGCGCATACGCGGAAGAAGTCCCGGTCGTCAAAGTCTCGCCGGCGATGTTCACCGTCATCGACCGCAACGGCGACCAGCGAATCAGCAAGACTGAAGCGGGTCCTTACAAATACATCATCGACCGCTTCGCCTACATCGATACCAACGGCGACGGATTCATTACCCAGGATGAACTCACCGCCAACATCACGGCCAGCGCGGTCGACTGACACGCGAATCCATGGTCCGGCATTGACCGGCGCGCCGATGTCCGGGCCGGACTTCCGCAAGTACCGCTGGCGTTAGCCCGACGCTGAGGTAGGCTGCGAGGTCCGTACCGCCCGATGCGGCCGCCCGAATGTCGATTCACCCCAATTCCGAAGATCTCGACCGCACCGACGAGTTACCCCAGCTCGACGTCGTCGCCTACGAAGCCCGCCATCCGCCGGGACTGACGGACGCCCTCTCCACCACCGACACCTGGCTGGTCGAGGGGCTGGGCGAACCCGAGACCGAGACCATCGTACGTACCAGCCAGGCCGGGTTCCCGGTCCCCGGCGGGGTCGATCTGTCGATCAACGTCGAGCGCCTGCGCCAGCGAATCCAGGCGCTGGAAACCGAACTGGAGACGGCGCGGCGTGTACAGCGCGAAGCGGAGGAAGCCACGACGCGCATCCCGAATGCGGAGCGCAGCGAGCTCAATGCACGGATCGCGGAGGCGAACGCGCAGATCGTGCATCTGCAGCAGCAGCAGGAAATCTCCGCGGCACTCACGCAGCGCCTGCAACAGCAACTGCGCGAGCAGGCCGAAACCCACAAGGCGCAGCTCGCGCGAGCCGACGAGATCCGCGAAGCCGACCGCGTGTCGGCCGAGCAGCAGCGCATTTCGCTCGAACAGCAACTCGAACGCAGCACTGCCAACTTCACCAACACCGCGGACGAACACGCACGGATGCGTACGGCACTCGAGGAGTCGCGCGAACTCGCAGCCACGCGGGCGCGTCAGATCGACGAGCTGCAGCGCTCTGTCATTGCCGAGAACGGCAAGGCCCATGTATTGGCGCGCAACCTCGCGGCCAAACTTGCCGATTACGACATCATGTCTTCGATGGTGTCGCAGCGAAATGCGGCCATCGCCGCGCTGGAACGATCGCGTGAAAAACTCAATGAGCAAATGGAACAGGCATTTGCCGACGCGCACCGCCGCAGCGCCTTGCTCGACGAGGCGAATCAACGTGCAGCAGCCAGCGATCGCCTCGCCGCCGACGTTGCGGCGCGCGACGAACGCATCGCACAACTGGGCCTGGAAATCGAATCCCTGCAGCACCAGGAAAAGCAGTCGCTGGTGACCCGTCTGGCACTGGAGGAGAACCTGCAGGAAGCCGCCCTGCGCTCGACAGCCGACCGCGAAAAGCAGGAGGAGCTGCAGGCCCGCATCCGCCAGCTCGAATCGACCCTGCTTTCGCTCACGCAGGAGCGCGACGGTCTTCTCGATATCCGCAGGTCGCTCGAAAGCGGTCTGCAGGAAGCCGCATCCCGATCAGCGGCCGACCAGCAACGCCACGAGGCGCTGCTGGCGCAACTGCGGCAACTGGAATCTGCGCTGGCGTCGCTGGCCCAGGAACGCGACGGCCTGCTGAATACGCGCCAGATTCTCGAGGCGAACCTGATGGACGCAGCCGCCCGGACTGCCAGCGAACAGGAACAGCATGCAGCGCTGCGGTCGCGGGTAAGCGAACTGGATTCGGCCCTGCTTGCCATGGCCCGGGAGCGCGATCGCCTGGCCGCTGCATCGAAGGAACTCGAGGCGCAGTCGACGGAGCTTGCACGAATGTCGGCTGAACTTGCCGACACGAAGCGCGATGCCGCGTCGGTGTGGTCGGAACTGCAGACGCAGGCCGGAATCGCCAGTGCCCGACAGCAGGAACTGTCGCAGGCGCATGTCGCCATCGAGGAACTGCAGCGCTCGAACGAGGATCTGCGCCACAAGGTCGAGCGTCTGCGCGCGGTATCGCACGACGACACGCAACTGCTCAACGAGCGCAGTGCCGAACTGGTACAGGTCCGTGCACAGATGCAGGAACTCAACTCGACGATTCACGGGCTCGAGTCATCACTGCGTGCGCGCGACACTCTCATCGAGAACCTGCGAGGAGAGATCCGCACCGCGCAGGACGAGCGCGGCATCATGTCGGACCACCTCGGCAAGGCGCGCGCGCGGATCAGGACCATGACCCAGCAGATCTCCAATCGCGACAATCGCCTCGCGTCGCTCAAGGCCGATCTGGCGGTGCATGTGGAGGCGCTTGCGGCGATTCGTCAGGATGTCGATCGCCTCAATCCGGATACGCAGACTGGATCGGCGGCATTGCCGGTCGAGCGGTATCTGGAGCCGGTCAACCACGAAGGCGAACCGATCCTGCTCAACCGTCGCGTCATGACCATCGGCCGCGGCAACGACAACGACATCTTCATTCATTCGAAAATGATCAGCCGGCATCACGCCCGGCTCCTCGTCGGACCCAACGCCGTCATCGTCGAAGATGCCGGCAGTACCAACGGGTGCTACGTGAACGATCAGCTCGTCAAGCAGCACGTGCTGCACGAAGGCGACATACTTGCAATCGGCGATCTGAAATTCCGCCTCGGCGTGCGACCGCCGAATGGAGCAGAGGGCGGAGGCGGTCAGGTCGTTGCGTTCGGTCACGTTCGTCGTCGCGACGACTGAAGGTCGACGACGGCGCGGTCTGTTCTACAGTCGCCGCCCCCGCACGAAACAGCGAACGGTGTGCCCCGATTCGCGCGCTTCGTGCGCATGGCATCTGCGCCATGAGATAGTTCTTCATGCCGCCGAGCCGTGGGGTGGCAGGGGATTTCGCATTTCGTGACATGGATTCGCTGAGGTGCGATCGCAGCAAATCCTCTACAACGATCACCTGAAATGGCGAATGTTGCAGCAACGCCCGCTCGCCTAGGCTAGTGGGCCCATGTGTGTCGAACATTCCTCAGGCCACCTCGTTCGCTTCTTTGCGGACGAAACCGACCGGGTCGAAACGGTGGCGCGTTTCATTCGCGCAACTCTGTATACAGAAGACACCTGTGTGATTGTCGCCGCTCCGGAACGTTGCGCAGCTTTTCGCGCACGTCTCCATGCGATGGACGTGGATTGCACACCGCTGACCGCTCGCTACCAGTATGTGGAACTGGATGCGCGCACGCTGCTGACACATTTCCTGGTCGACTCGCATTGCGACCGACCACGGTTCCATCAATCGTTCGACACCCTGATCCGACAGTGTTCCTCGCGTGGCAAACCGGTGCGGATCTACGGGGAAATGTGCGATCTGCTGCTGTCGGATGGTCTGCTCGACGCAGCGCTGGAAGTGGAAGACTGGTGGAACGAGCTCAGCCGGGGACACGAGATCAGCACGCTGTGCGGCTATTCGCAGGCCGCGCTCGCGGCTCTGCCGGATCCGACGCGCAGCAGCGAACGCATCCGCATCCGGCACAACCACGCCGTCCGGGGAAGATCTGATTAGTCATTGTCAGCCGCAACGCCGACGACCGATACTCGCCGCCCCGTCCGATCGCGCGGCACCGTTCATGAGTACATCCGGCCTTCCCCTGGGAACCCCACTGTCGCCTTCCGGCACCCGCGTCATGCTGCTGGGTGCCGGAGAACTGGGAAAGGAAGTCGCAATCGAGCTGCAGCGGTTCGGCTGCGAAGTGATCGCCGTCGATCGGTATCCGCATGCGCCGGCAATGCAGGTGGCACATCGTTCGCACGTCATCAGCATGCTGGACGGCACTGCACTGCGCGCAGTGATCGAGCAGGAGCGACCGCGGCTCATCGTGCCGGAGATCGAAGCCATCGCGACGCCGACGCTGCTGGCGCTGGAGGCGGAAGGATTCACTGTGATTCCCACGGCGCGGGCGGCGCGCCTGACGATGGATCGCGAAGGCATTCGCCGCCTGGCCGCCGAACAGCTCAAGCTGCGTACCTCGCCCTACCGGTTTGCCGACACGCGCGAACAGTATGAAGCGGCCGTGCGCGAACTGGGCATGCCGTGCGTGGTCAAGCCGGTGATGAGTTCGTCCGGCAAAGGCCAGAGTGTCGTGCGCGACGCTGCCGATATCGCGCACGCCTGGGACTATTCGCAGCAGGGCGGCCGCGCCGGCGGCGGACGCATCATCGTCGAAGGATTCGTCCGGTTCGACTACGAAATCACGTTGCTCACGGTCCGTCACAACGGCCAGACGAGCTTCTGCGATCCGATCGGTCACCTGCAGATCGACGGCGACTATCGCGAGTCGTGGCAGCCGCAACCGATGCGAGCCGCGGCGCTCGCAGAGTCGAAACGCATCGCCGACACCATCACGACCGAACTCGGCGGTAACGGAATCTTCGGCGTCGAACTCTTCGTGGCCGGCGATGCGATCTATTTCAGCGAAGTCTCGCCGCGTCCGCATGACACTGGCCTCGTCACGCTGATCTCGCAGGATCTGTCCGAGTTTGCACTGCATGCCCGCGCCATCCTCGGCCTGCCGATTCCCGTGATCCGTCAGCGCGGACCGGCTGCCTCCTGCGCCCTGCTGATCGACGGCGACTCGAACGACATCGAATTCGGCAATGTCGATCGCGCGCTCGCGGAACCGGATACGGCTGTGCGCCTGTTCGGCAAACCCGAGGTCCGCGGCCATCGCCGCATGGGTGTGTCGCTGGCGCTCGGCAATGACATCGAAGACGCCCGCGCCAAGGCACGCGCGATGACGAAGCTGCTCGTCGAGGGCGTAAGGCTCCGATAAGACAAAGAGGGCTCTATCAAATTCGAGTGGGTAGAGAAACGTAAGGATTCAGGGCGGTGAG
>CAZBKC010000280.1:0-4929 GCA_964492345.1 uncultured Steroidobacter sp.
TCTTCAACTCGTTTGCCGACGTCAATGTGTCGGATCGCGGCATGGTCTGGAACACGGACCTGATCGAAACGCTCGAGCTGGACAATCTGCTCGGCCAGGCCGTCGCCACGATGCACTCGGCGAGCAATCGCCAGGAAAGCCGCGGCGCGCACGCACGCGAGGATTTCCCGAACCGCGACGATCAGAACTGGATGAAGCACACGCTTTCGTGGGTCAGCGACCACGGCGACGTGCAGCTCGACTACCGCCCCGTGCACACCAACACGCTGACGAGCGATGTCGATCCGATCCCGCCGAAGGCGAGGGTATATTGAGATGGTTAACTGGTCTGCTGGCCGACTGGTCTGCGGGCCAGAGTCAGCCGTGAAATTTTCTGTAGCTTCTGGCCAGCAGACCAGTCGGCCAGCAGACCAGTCGGCTCAGCGAACACAGTGAGCGTTTAGATCCATGGCCCAATTCCGCTTACCCGCAAACTCGAAGATCAAGCCTGGCAAGTCGTTCAAGGCGCCTGCCGGCGCGAAGGACGTGCGGTCGTTCCGCATCTATCGGTTCGATCCCGAGTCGGGCGAAAACCCGCGGGTCGATACCTACGAAGTCGACATGGCGGCGTGCGGGCCGATGGTTCTGGACGCACTCATCAAGATCAAGAACGAGATCGATCCGACGCTGACTTTCCGACGTTCCTGCCGCGAGGGCATCTGCGGTTCCTGCGCGATGAACATCGACGGCATCAACACGCTCGCCTGTACACGGGCATGCGAAGAAGTGAAGGGTGACGTCAAGATCTATCCGCTGCCGCACATGCCGGTCGTGAAGGATCTGGTCCCCGATCTCACCAACTTCTACGCGCAGTACGCCTCAGTGAAGCCGTGGTTGCAGACCCGCACACCGGCACCACCGGATCGCGAGCGTCTGCAGTCGAAGGAAGACCAGGAAAAAATCGATCGTCCATCAGCATGCATTCTGTGCGCGTGCTGTTCGACAGCCTGCCCGAGCTATTGGTGGAATGGCGACCGCTATCTCGGTCCCGCAGCGCTGCTGGCGGCCTATCGCTGGATCATCGATACGCGCGATGAAGCGACCGGCGAGCGTCTCGATGCGCTGGAGGATCCGTTCAAGCTGTATCGCTGCCACACAATCATGAATTGCACGGAAGCCTGTCCGAAGGATCTGAATCCGGCGCGTGCGATTGCCGAAATCAAGAAGCTGATCGCCGAACGGCGCCATTGACCGGGCTGCCATGGAAGGTGTGCATCTGTCCCGCCTGCGTTGGCGTTGCCGCCGGGGCATGCGCGAACTCGATGTCGTTCTGCAGCGATACCTCGAGCAGCGCTATGCCACCGCCCCGGAGGCGGAGCAGCGGGCGTTCGAGTCGCTCCTCGAAGAGCAGGACCCCTTGCTGCTCGCCTACCTGACCGGCAGGGAACAGCCGCAGGATCCGCAGCAGGCCAATGTCATCGCACGACTCTCCAACCCTGGTTCTTGAACTGCGGGACGCACGTGGCCAGCGGATCGTGGCCCTTGGCCTCATCGCGCTGGCCGGACTGGCCTCCCTCTTGCTGTTTCGCGACGTCAGCCTCGTTTTTCTTCTCTTCCTCGCTGTCCTTCTTTTGGTCGCCCTGACCTTCGGCTTCCGCCGGGCAGGTTGGTTGGGCGGCACCCGTTCCGTGGTTCGTGCGACCTGGCGCGGCGACGGGAGCTGGCGAGTAACCAGTGCAGCAGGCGCGGAGGCCGAGGGCCGGCTGCTGCCGGCATCCAGAATGAGTCCAGTTGCCATCTGGCTGCGGTGGTCGATCGAGGCACCGACGCCAACGGATGCGAGACCGGGCGGGCGACCGTGGGCCAGAACCCGGACGGTGTTGCTGCTCCCGGGGGATCTTCCCGCGGCGGATTTCCGCCGGCTGCTGGTCCGTCTGAGGCTGGATCGGTCAGAATGCGCCGCCCCGAGCGCGGCGCAGGCGAATTCATGACTTTGTCCGTGATCCCCTCTTTCGACGATGAGATTTACGTTGCATTTCGTTACGAAGTGCAACGGTCGGCGAACTTTCCCCGGACCCGTCAGTCTATTGGTGCAGCCTCGACCGGGCGATCCGATGTCGGTTGTGCGCCTGGTGGGGTTGCGGGTCAATGATCGAGGACGACAGTGACCAGCAGCTTGTGGAGCGGGTGCAGAAGGGCGACAAGCGCGCCTTCGACCTGCTGGTCCGCAAGTACCAGCATCGGGTGCTGAAGCTGATAGGCCGGTTCGTCAAAGATGCTGCGGAAGCCGAGGATGTCGCCCAGGAAGCTTTCCTCAAAGCCTACAGGGCATTACCCGCCTTCCGGGGCGACAGTGCGTTCTACACCTGGCTGTACCGCATAGCGATCAATACGGCCAAGAACACACTGGTGTCCAACCGCCGCCGGCCGGTGGATTTCGACCTCGACCTGCAGGATCCGGAACAGCATGACCGGCAGGCGAGACTCAAGGAAGGCGATACGCCGGAGGGCGTGCTGCTCACGGACGAGATTCGCGGTGTGGTGGAACACGCACTGGAGCAGTTGCCCGAGGATCTGCGCACGGCAATCGTCCTGCGCGAACTTGAGGGCTTGTCTTACGAAGAGATTGCAGAGGCGATGGATTGCCCCGTCGGTACGGTCCGCTCGCGCATCTTCCGGGCGCGCGAGGCCATCGACAAGAAGCTGAAGCCGTTGTTGGATTAGCGGGTGTCAGCGGTGAAGCGTGGTGTCGAAACTGATTGTTCGGGATCAAGAGTGCGGTGATGCAGATATGACCGATCCGGTGAAAGAGCAGTTGTCGGCTTGCCTGGACGGCGAGTTGCCCGAGGCGGAACTCGGCCTGCTGCTGAAGCAGGTACAGCGAGATTCGCAGTTGCTGGACTCGATGAATCGCTACTCGCTGATCAGCGAGGCGATTCGAACGCCGCGACCGGTGGCGACTTCCAGGGGGTTCGCCGACCGGATTGCCGCAGCCATCGAGGGCGAGCCGGTCCGCCAACCGGCGATTCAACGTGCGTCGCAGGCGGCCACGGTGCGCTGGATGCGTCCTGCGGCAGGCTTTGCGATCGCTGCTGGTGTTGCTGCCATCGCGGTCATTTCGCTGCAACCTGCAACCATCGAATCGCCGCAGCTCATCGCGGTCGCCGACAACAGCGCCGTGACCGAGTCGCAGGCGCCCAGCTACACCGTTCCTACCAACGTCGACGCATCCGACACCGCGTTCATTCCGGCGGCACGCCTGACCAACTACGTGGTGGCGCACAGCGAATATTCCTCGCCGCTCGGCCGGCGCACCGTGTTGAGCGGGGTGCTGTCCGACGATCAGGAACAGCACGAGGACGTCGCCGTGAACGTGACCGGTGATTCCGCGGGGCCGCAACGCTGATGTCGATCTCCCGGTCCTGGTTCGTTGCACTCTGCTGCGCCGTCATCCTGCCGGCGCACGCCGGCGATCCCGAGGCGCGCGAATGGCTCGAGCGCATGTCGCGGGCGCTGTCCACCCAGAACTACGACGGTCGCTTTTTCCATCTGCGCGACTCGAAGTCGGAGTCGATGCGCATCATTCACCGCGTCGACAAGGGCCGGATCACTGAACGCCTCGTGTCGCTCGACGGCAGCGGGCGTGAGATCGTGCGTAATGCCTCCGAAGTGATCTGCTACCTGCCGGACAAGCGCGTGGTGCTGGTCGAGAAGCGCACCGACGACAACTCCCTGGTGTCGGCACTGCCGGTCTATAACGACAGTCTCGAAACCCTGTACGAAATCGAGCGTTCGGGCGGCATCGTCAAGGCGCATGGCCGCAAGACCCAGGTGATCGAGGTCAAGCCGCGCGATCAATATCGTTACGGCTACAAGTTGTGGCTGGACCAGGAAACGGCGATGCCGCTGAAGTCCCAGCTCTGCGACCGGGACGGCAAGGTCATCGAGCAGATCCTGTTCTCCGAACTCAACCTGCGCGAGCGGATCCCGGCGGACGAACTCAAGGCATCCATTTCGGGCGAGGGATTCAAATGGATCCGGCAGGAAGACACGCTGCAGCCGCGCATGGCGAACGCAGTGATGGGCTGGAGCGCGGCGCGGCTGCCCGCCGGCTTTCGTCTGACGACCTGGCGTATTCAGCTCATCGCAGGTTCGCCGACGCCGGTACGACACCTCGTGTATTCGGACGGCCTGGCGTCGGTGTCGGTATTCATCGAGCCGCGCGATTCGCAGGCCCAGCCGATGCACGGCCTGGCCAAGGTCGGCGCGGCGTTCGCTTATTCGCTGGATCTCGACGGTCACCAGGTGACAGCGGTCGGTGAAGTGCCGGCCGCGACGGTCGAGGCGATTGCAGCGGGTGTCATGCGGCAGGTGGATGCTCCCGGGCAAGCCCCGCCGCAGGCAGCGGATGCCGCCCAGCCGGTCGCTCGCTGACCCCTCATTCCCTCCCTTTCCTGCCGTCATGACCGCCTGGACGGTTTACACCCGCAACGGTTGTTCGCTGTGCGAGCAACTCATGATCGAGCTGGCCGACCTGCTCGGTCCGGCCGCCGCCGACGTCGTCGTCATCGACATTGCCGATAGCCCTGAACTCGAAGGCAAGTACGGGCGCCGCATTCCGGTACTGCTGGCCGACGGCGAATTTGTCTGCGCCTACCGGCTCGACCACGAACGGGTCAGGGCCTACCTGATGGCCTGACTGCGTAGCGGCTCACTGTGGCTGTGCGGCATTCCGCTATAATCCGCCGCCCTTTGCCGCCGCCCCCCAGCCAAGCCCCCTGATGAAGCTGATCCGCAACTTTTCCATCATCGCGCACGTCGATCACGGCAAGTCCACGCTCGCCGACCGGTTCATCCAGCTCTGCGGCGGACTGGATGCCCGCGAAATGGAAAACCAGGTGCTCGATTCGATGGATCTCGAGCGCGAGCGCGGCATCACCATCAAGGCGC
>CAZBKC010000281.1:0-924 GCA_964492345.1 uncultured Steroidobacter sp.
GAGCGCGACCAGTTCGACGACCGCAGCATGGAGCTGATTCTCGTCGCGCATCGGCGCGGTGCAGCCTTCCAGATAGCTTACGTGCGAGCCTTCGTCGGCGACGATCAAGGTGCGTTCGAACTGGCCGGTGTTCGCTGCGTTGATGCGGAAGTACGTCGACAGTTCCATCGGGCAGCGCACGCCCTTCGGCACGTACACGAACGATCCGTCCGAGAACACGGCGGAGTTCAGCGTCGCGAAATAGTTGTCCGTATAGGGGACGACGCTGCCGAGATAACGTTCGATCAGCTCGGGATGATTGAGTACGGCTTCGGAGAAGGAGCAGAAAATCACGCCGGCCTTTGCCAGACGCTCCTTGAATGTGGTCGCGACCGAAACGCTGTCGAACACGGCATCCACGGCGACCCCCGCCAGGCGCGCACGCTCATGCAGCGGAATGCCGAGTTTGTCGTACGTTTCGAGCAGCTTCGGATCGACTTCCTCGATGCTCTTCGGCGCATTGGCCTTCGACTTCGGCGCGGAGTAGTACGAGATGGCCTGGTAGTCGATCGGTGAGACGCGCAGGTGCGCCCAGTGCGGCTCGCTCATCGTGAGCCAGTGACGGAAGGATTTCAGGCGCCATTCGAGCATGAACTCGGGTTCACGCTTCTTGCGCGAGATCAGCCGGATAACGTCCTCGTCCAGACCGGGCGGCACCGTGTCGGATTCGATGTCGGTGACGAATCCGTGCCGGTACTTCTGGCCTACCAGTGCTTCGAGAGCGGGATCGTTCTGGGGATTGCTGGACATGATCTCGGATCGCTTCACTCGTGAGTGATGCGCGTAATGCGGTTCAGAGGGACGGCGGTGCTCCCGCCGCGCTCCACGCCAGCCAGTTGTGCCAGCGTCACATCGGCGAGGGCGCGGCGGATCGCGCTGTTGACG
>CAZBKC010000281.1:934-1539 GCA_964492345.1 uncultured Steroidobacter sp.
TTGACGCGCTGCCAGACCTGGCCAACGCGGCAGTTGGCTTCGATCCCGCAACTGCTGTGTTCGCCGCTGCACTCGGTGATGGCAAAGGGGCCTTCAAGGGCGTCGAGAATCCGCACGGCAGTGATTTCCGCAGCCGGTCTGGCCAACTGGTAGCCGCCGTGGCTGCCGCGGGTCGACATGACCAGGCCGCTTCGCTGCAATGATTTCAGTACCTTGCTGACGGTCGGCAGGGCAATTCGCGTTCGCTCCGCCACCTCGGCCGCCGCCAGCTGCCGATCCGGCTGCGAGGCGAGCAGGGCGAGGATGACCGTTCCATAGTCGGTGAGTTTGCTGATGCGGAGCATGGATCTGGCGGCGGCAACAGAATATGGGACTAGTTTAGTCCCAATGGCCTGGCCGAGGCCACCGTAAAATTGCGATGGCAACTTTTTCCTTTGGCGATGTCTGATGCTGGCAACAGTCCCGACACCCGCGTCATCAGGCGGAGAATCGAAGTGACTTTGCTATCCTACGCGCCCCCGAAAGCCGGCCGGCCTGGTGACGACCAGCAGTTTGTCGCCGGCGCGATACCACAAGAGGTGCAGGACGTATGAATCGCAGTGAAC
>CAZBKC010000281.1:1637-4900 GCA_964492345.1 uncultured Steroidobacter sp.
TCAGCGGCGTCATCTGCTACGACGAGACGCTGCGTCAGAAGACGAAGGACGGCGTGCCGTTCCCGCAGTATCTCGCCAAGCTCGGCATCGTCCCCGGCATCAAGGTCGATACCGGTGCCAAGCCGTTGACCAACTATCCCGGCGACACGATTACCGAAGGTCTCGATGGTCTGCGCGAACGCCTCGCCGAGTACTACGGCCTCGGGGCCCGCTTCGCCAAATGGCGCGCAGTGATCGACATCGGCAAGGACATCCCGTCTGCATTCGCCATCGAAGCGAATGCCCACGCGCTGGCCCGTTACGCCGCGCTCTGTCAGGAAGCGAACATCGTTCCGATCGTCGAGCCGGAAGTGCTGATGGACGGCGATCACAGCATCGAACGTTGCGAAGCAGTGACGTCGGACACATTGTCGAAGGTGTTCGCGGCGCTGCATTCACACCGCATTCACCTCGAAGGCATGATTCTGAAGCCCAACATGGTGATCTCGGGCAAGAAGAATGCATCGCGCGCGAATGCGCAGCAGGTGGCAGAGGCTACGGTGCGCACGCTGAAGCGTTATGTCCCGGGCGCCGTGCCGGGAATCGCGTTCCTTTCGGGTGGCCAGAGCGCTGCCGAAGCGACCGAGCACCTGAGCCTGATGAATCAGATGGGACCGCTGCCGTGGGCTCTGACGTTCTCGTATGGCCGCGCGCTGCAGGACGAAGCGCTCAAGGCGTGGGCTGGCAAGCCCGAGAATTTCGCCGCCGGTCAGAAGGCATTCGCACGTCGTGCACGGCTCACCGGTCTTGCGCAGACAGGCACGTATACCTCGAAGCAGGAGCAGGAGGCGGCGTAAGCCGCCTCTCTGCTTGGCTGAAGAAGGCTGAATGGCGCAGTCGGCACCGTCGCAATCAGAAGTCGCCCCGACTCCTGCCACCGATAACCTCGTCGAAATCCGCGACGTTCACTATTCGGTCAGCAATCGGTCCATCTTTTCCGGTCTCACCATGTCGATCCCACGCGGTCGTATCACGGCCGTGATGGGACCGAGTGGCACCGGCAAAACGACGCTGCTGCGTCTCATTACGGGGCAGATCCGGCCGGACCGCGGCCAGATCCTGTTCGATGGCGTGGACGTATCGCACCTGTCGCGTACCGAGTTGTATGCACTGCGCCTGCGCATGGGCATGCTGTTTCAGAACGGCGCGTTGCTGACGGACATGGACGTGTTCGAGAACGTCGCGTTTCCGTTGCGTGAGCACACAGATCTGCCGGATGCGCTGATCCGCAACATCGTGCTGACGAAACTGCAGGCGGTGGGTCTGCGCGGTGCTGCAACGCTGATGCCGTCCGAGTTGTCGGGCGGCATGGCGCGTCGCGTGGCCCTGGCGCGCGCGATGGCGACCGATCCGGAAATCCTGATCTACGACGAACCGTTCACGGGGCTCGATCCGATTTCGATGGGCATGATCGTACGGCTCGTGCGCCAGATGAACTACGCGCTCGGCATTACCAGCATCGTCGTGTCGCACGATGTCGAAGAGCTGGCCATTCTTGCGGACACGAGCTACATCATCGCGGGCGGAAAGGTGGCCGCGGCAGGGACGTTTGTCGAACTGAAGGACCACAACTCGGAGATCGTCAATCAATTCATGCATGGCCTGGCTGATGGTCCTGTGGCGTTCCATTACCCGGCGCCCGATTACTACGAACAGCTGCTCGCGGACCAAGCATGAATCTGCTGCGCGAGCTGCTGGAAAACCTGCGCCAGTTCGTTGCCACCATCGGTGCGACGACGCTGTTTCTCGGTCGCGTGCTGGGTCAGGTGCCGCGGGCGCTGCTGCGTCCCGGTCTGATCGTCGAGCAGGTCCACAACGCCGGTGCGCTGTCGCTGGTGATCATCATGACCTGCGGTCTGTTCGTCGGTGCGGTGCTCGGATTGCAGGGCTACGACCTGCTGCAGCGATTCGGTTCCGAAGATGCGCTCGGCACCGCCGCCGCGCTGGCCCTGATCAAGGAACTGGGACCGGTGATCACGGCCCTGCTGTTCGCCGGTCGCGCGGGGACGGCGCTCGCCTCGGAGATCGGTCTCATGCGCGCCACCGATCAGCTCACCGCGATGGAAATGATGGCCGTCGATCCGATCCGTCGCGTCGTTGCGCCGCGATTCCTCGGCGGTGTGATTGCGATGCCGCTGCTGACGATCATCTTCATCGCCATCGGCATCTTCGGTGTGCAGGTGGTCGGTGTGCAGATGTTCGGTGTGGATTCCGCGTCGTTCTGGTCGCAGATGCGTGCCAGTGTCGGCATGGACGATATCAACGAAGGCATCATCAAGGGCTGCGTCTTCGGCCTGGCCTGCAGTCTCGTGGCTGTCCACGAAGGTTTCACGGCCGTCCCGACCGCCGAAGGCGTAGGGCGTGCCACGACCCGTACGGTGGTGACATCCGCCGTGCTCACTTTGATCCTGGATTACATGCTCACGGCCATCATGCTGTGAGCGCTGCGACTAACGCTGGGGTTCGTCATGCAATCGAATCGGGCTGTTGAAGTTTCGACCGGGCTGTTCGTTCTGCTCGGTTTCGCCGCGCTGTTTTTCCTGGTGACGCAGATCACCAACAGGGAACTGGCGGTTTCCGGCGGCAGTTACGAGGTCGAGGCGCAGTTCAACAACGTGGGCAGCCTGAAATCTGGCGCGGCGGTGTCCATGTCCGGGGTCACGGTGGGGCGGGTCGACTCGATCACCTTCGACCAGGACGTCTACAAGGCGGTCGTGAAGTTGCGGATCAGTTCGGCCTACAACCGCATTCCCACGGACAGCGATGCATCGATCATGACTTCCGGCCTGCTCGGTGGTCAGTACATCGGCCTCACCGCGGGCGGCGCCGAGGAATTTCTGAAGAACGGCGATCGCATCGAACTCGTCCAGGATGCGTTCGTGCTGGAGAACCTGATCAATCAGCTGTTCGCGAGCTTCGCGGGCAGGTCCGGCAGCGAGCAGCCGCCGGCAGCAGAGGAGACGAAGTGATGAAACGCAGATCCATGATGATGGCCGTCGTTGCGACGGCAGGCATGAGTTTCTTCGCCGGTGTCGCGCTCGCACAGGCTGCTTCGCAGCTCGGTCCCCACGAACTGGTGGCGAAGGTGGCGCAGGACACGCTGAAGGATCTCGACGCCAATCGTGCCGAATACAAGAAGAATCCGGCCAAGGTCCGCGAGGTCGTGGACAAGACCATGCTGCCGTACTTCGATACGACCTACGCCGCGCAACTGGTGCTGGCAC
>CAZBKC010000282.1:0-4892 GCA_964492345.1 uncultured Steroidobacter sp.
GAGGCCCCCGGGGCTGAAGTAGCGGGGAAAGGACGGCGGCACCGCCCACGTGCACACTAACAGTTGCAGAGAACCGCCGGGAAGACCATTACGGTTGATACTACGCTGCTCCCGAGTGCGCTCGCTGGCTTGGGGCCTCAGGCTGCAGGCTGTCCGAACGGGACTTCCGCTGCACCCTTCCTCGTTCCGGTGCTTTCTCCTCCCTGCATTCCCTGCAAGCGGGAGAGAAGCAGAAGGGGTCTTTCCATAAAATGGAAACCCACATTTCCATTTTATGGAAATCATCGGTATGATCGCGATCCATGATCGTAGTCGGCACCGACGTCGTAGAACGTTATTTTGCGGCGCGGACGGGTCACCGCGGAATCAAGGCAGCGCGAGCGCAATACGATGCCTGGCGGACCATCGCTGAAAGGACGCAGTGGAAAAGGCCGGGGGACGTCAAGAAGGGGCACCCGAAAGCGAGCATTCTCAAGAGCGGCCGGGTGGTGTTCAACATCAAGGGCAACGACTATCGGCTAGTTGCCCTGGTGCAGTACACCCATGGCGTGCTGATGATCCGGTTTTTTGGATCGCATGAGGATTACGACAAGATTGATGCGGAGACCGTGTAATGAAGACCACGTTGATCGTCATTCAGAACGACGCGGATCACGCCCAGGCCAAGGCGCTGATCGAAAAGCTGATGAATTCGAAAGTCCCGGCCGACCAGGCTCGAATGGTGGCGCAAGCGCACCTGACGGAAGCGTATGAACGCTCTCGATGGCCGCGACGCGCTCCGACTCTTCCCGACCTCCTCACCTATTTGATGGACCAGCATAGCCTTTCGCGTGCCGACCTCATCCCGTTGCTGGGGACGGCGAGCCGCGTGAGCGAGGTATTGACCGGCAAACGTGAACTGAGCATGACCATGGTAAAGAAGCTGCGGGAGCGGTTTCATATTCCAGCGGACCTGCTGATCCCGCCACTCCGCCCGTCCGAAATCGCTGCCTGACGAAAAGGGAAGATTCTCCACGGGGGAGCACGGGGTTCGGAAACACAGATCGCGGGTCAACAAGAAACTCCACGCTGTATTGCTGGAACTGCGTCGACGGCGCTGAACAATCGTGTCTTTCACCTGCGCTGTGCTGTCCCGCGGCACTGTGAGAAACTGAGCGCATGACATCGACCTCGACGCTACCCATCACGCAGCGCGAGGCGCGCGTTCAGACTCTGTCTTACAGAACACCTTGTGTAGCAGGGACCTTCGTTCAGCCACTGAGCCCATGGAATACACCAGCCCTCAATCCCCGAAAAAGCTGTGGCATGGCCGGAGCGGAAGCTGTATCCAGTCGCCAATCGATAACAGTTCATACCGATGCCAGCCCGACTTCATCCAGGCGAAGATAGGCTGTGAACCATTCCTTCGCAGGCTACGCGCCCGGCACGAATCGCCTCCGGTAGCGGTGGCAGGATCGCCGGCGCACAGGGATCGGCAACGAAGATAAAGATATCGCGACGCAATGCAGCCCCTTCCGCTTCAACCCTTGTATGACAGCCCTGCGCCCGCGTGTGAAACTCGCGGCATGCCGACCACGGCGCCCTTGCCCATCACTTTGCTGATCCTCACCCGCAACGAAGCAGAGGTCGTCGGCCGCTGTCTCGACAGCGTGCCCTTTGCGGCGGAGAAACTCGTCATCGATTCGGGCAGCACCGATGGCACGGCTGACGTCGCCCGAAAGCACGGCGCCCGGGTCGTGCAGCAGAAATGGCTTGGCTTCGGAGCGCAGCGCAACTTCGCCGCGACCCAGGCGAGTCACGACTGGATCCTGGCACTCGATGCCGATGAACTGCTGTCACCCGGGCTGGCCCGCGAACTCGAGGATCGACTGCCGGAGCTGATCCGGTCGGAAAAGGCGGGGGCATTTCTGCGACGACAGACCTGGTTCATGGGTGAACCGATGCGCTGGTATCGACCGATGGTCGGTGAAAAGCTGGGCCGCATCTATCACCGTAGCCGGGCGCGCTGGAGCAACGTGCGGGTTCATGAATCGCTGCAGTTCAGCGGCCGGACCAGCACGTTCCAGCAGCGCGTAGTCCATTATCACAATCCAACGCTGCTGCACCGGCAACTCAAAGTCCTGCGCTATACGGAACTCAAGACCCGCGACTGGCTGGACAAGAAGCGGCCCGTGCGACTGTGGATGGCGCCCCTGGTTTTCATGGCGGCTTTTTTCAAGGACTACGTGCTGCGGCTCGGTTTTCTCGACGGCGCGCGCGGCTACATCATTTCGCAGATAGCCGCTTCGTACGCGGTCTACAAGCGGATGCGCTACTACGAGATGGTCCGGAATCCGTCATCGCGGGACTACGTCGACAAATTCAACGACGGCTTTCTGCCGTAACGGCGCACTGACGCGGCCTTCCGGACTTCCTTCAGAATCATGCGTCGTCATCTGCTGTTCGGGAACCTGCCCTATGCGCTGCCCATCCTGCGCCCGCTGCAGGCTGCCATCCGGCGCCGTGGCGACGAGTCCGCATGGTTCTTTCACGGCGACGGAGCGCAACATCTGCACGCCGATGAAACCCTGCTGCCCGACGCCGAAACGGTAGTGCGGTTCAATCCGGATGCGGTCTACGTCCCCGGCAACTGGGCTCCGCATTTCTTTCCGGGAGTGAAAGTCCGCGTTGGCCATGGGTTTGCCGTACCGGGAAAGGAGAACAACTTTTCCATTCGCGGTCTGTTCGACATGTACTGCACGCTCGGCCAGCACGATACGCCTGAGTTCGCCCGACTCGCGGCCAGACTCGGGCACTTCACCGTGATCGAAACCGGCTGGCCGAAGCTCGATCCCTTGTTCGATGCCGCTGTCCCGCCGCTCCAGGTGACCCGGGATCGTCCCGTCGTGCTGTACGCATCCACGTTCACCAAACGCCTGACGAGTGCACCGTACCTGCTCGATACGATACGCACGCTGTCACGCTCCGGCCGGTGGCGCTGGCTGGTCACCCTGCACCCGAAGCATGACCCCGCCATGATTCAGCAATGGCGCAGCATCGAAGGAGAGTTTCTCCACTACGTCGAAACGGAGGACGTCATACCGTTTCTGAAGGCGGGCGATGCGATGGTCTGCGATACCTCGTCCATCCTGATGGAATTCCTGACGCAGGTCCGCCCGGTGGTCACCTTCCGCAACGGCAGCGCTGCGCCGACCCCCTACCTCATCAATGTCACGCAACCGCACGAACTGGAATCGGCTATCGAGCGAGCGCTGTCCAGACCGCCCGAGCTCATGGCGCAGATCCTCGACTACGCACAGGCAATCAATGCGCATCGCGACAGCCACTCCAGCGAGCGTATTCTGGCGGCCGTCGATCGTTTCATCGCGGAGAACGGCCGCGCAGCGCTGCGCCCGAAGCCGCTGAACCTTGGCCGCAAGCTGCAGATGCGCTGGCGGCTGAACTACTGGCGTTGAAACGCCAACTACTTCTCCATCACACGAGAACCGCCCGTGGATACCGATATCAAAGTCCCTATCTCCCCCGGCGAACTGATCGACAAGATCACCATCCTGCAGATCAAGTCCGAGCGCATGAGCGACGCCGCAAAGGTCGCCAACGTGCGGATCGAACTGCAACTGCTGGAATCGACCTGGCACGATTCGGCGCACGGCAGGCAGGACATCACCGCCGAATGGGCCGCGCTGAAGAAGATCAACGAGAAATTGTGGGTCGTCGAAGACGACATCCGGGACAAGGAACGCGCCAGGGAGTTCGATGCGAAGTTCATCGAACTGGCACGGGCCGTCTATGTCATCAACGATGAGCGTGCTGCCGTGAAGCGCCAGATCAATACGAAACTGGGATCGCGGATCGTCGAGGAGAAGAGTTACAGCGATTACACCTGAGCAACCAGCCCGCAGATCAGCTGGCACATGAGCATGCTTTTTCCCGGCACGTCTCTGGGATGCAAAGTCGGCAGATGAGGCGCACAGAACCCTCGGTCATCGTGGTGGTACCGCTTTACACCACGCAACTGAGCGCCGACGAACTGATGTCCCTGAAAAGGACTGTCGCTGTCCTCGGCGAGCACCCTTTTGCAGTCGTTTGCCCGGAGGGACTGGACCTGTCTTCGCTGAGCACCCTGCTCGATGCCGCTGCCCCAACCGTCGAGCGCTTTGAACCAGCCTATTTCGCAGGCATCGAAGGCTACAACCGGCTGATGCTGTCGATCGATTTCTACGCGCGCTTCGCCGGCTATGACTACCTGCTCATCTGTCAGACCGACGTATTCGTGTTCGAGGACAGACTCGAGTACTGGTGCGGCAAGGGGCACGACTACATCGGCGCTCCATGGATCGGATCTGAGCGCAACGTTCTCAACCGATTGCTGTTCAGCATCAGAAATCTCCTCAGGCAGCGCAAACGCAGCGAGGAGCACCTGTTCAAGGTGGGCAATGGTGGATTCTCACTGCGCAGAGTCGCGACGATGCAGAGCATCGTCGAGGGCCAGCGCCCGGATATCGAGCATGTGCTTGCTCACCCGAATCGCCACAGGCATCACATCGAGGATGTCTATATATCGCTGCTCGCCCCCAGGAAATTACCGCAGATGAGGATTCCCGATTACATCGAGGCGGTCGATTTCTGCATCGACCGCAAGCCCGGCCTCGCACTCAGTATCAATGGTGGCCGCATGCCGTTTGCCTGCCATGGCTTCAACAAGCCCAAGGTTCGCAAATTCTGGCAACGCATCATCAGCCAGTGGGTAGATCAGTAATATGCAGGAGAACGATCACGTCGCCTCGCTCCCGTCGGCAGTCAACAACTACCTCTGCAGCATGTACTCCGCGCTGCAATAAGGACACTTCGCCCAACCGGTCTTCTCGATCGGCAGAAACACCTTCGGGTGC
>CAZBKC010000283.1:0-4887 GCA_964492345.1 uncultured Steroidobacter sp.
GTGTCTACCAGTTCCACCACATCCGCACCGAGGTGAAATCAATTCGGTGCATGCCGCCTGCAGGCGGTCTCGTTCTATCTGTTACTTGTCCTGCACCGCCACCGGCGCTTCAACCTGCTGAGCTGCATCGACAGCTGGCGCCGCATCCGGCAGTGCCGGGGCTTCGCTCGACTGCGTCTGCGCACGATCGACGACGCTCGTCGCGGTCTCCGGCGTACGCCCGCTCATATAGGCGAGCGCGAGGCTCGTTGCAAAGAACAGCGCAGCCAGCGTGGCGGTCGTACGCGACAGGAACGATGCAGAACCTCGCGCGCCGAACACCGTGCCCGATGCACCGGCGCCGAATCCGGCACCCGCGTCGGCTCCCTTGCCGCGCTGAAGCAGCACGAGACCCACGATCCCGGCTGCGATCAGGACGTGTACGACGATTGCTGCTGTGTGTAACCAGTTCATGTCGCTTCCGCGCTCACTCGAAGTATCTGCGTTGCGTCAACTCACGCTTTCAGTGAGCCTGCGCCGCGGCGCAGATTTTCAGAAATTCATCCGCCTTCAACGAGGCACCGCCAATCAGCCCGCCATCAACGTCGGGCATCGAAAAAATCTCGGCCGCGTTGCCCGCCTTGACGCTGCCGCCGTACAGGACCCGCAAAGCGGCGGCGATCTTACCACCACCGGCACTTTCGCGGGCTGCCACGGTGGCCCGGATGTGTGCATGAACCTGCTGCGCCTGTTCTGGCGTCGCATTCTTGCCCGTACCAATCGCCCAGACTGGCTCGTACGCCAGTACCGAATTGCGCATCGCATCGATACCGGCCAGATCCAGCACCGCCACGAGTTGCCGCGAGATGACGTCCATCGTCTGACCGCGCTCGCGCTCTTCCAGAGACTCGCCAACGCACAGGATCGGTATCAGACCGTGCGCCTGCGCTGCCAGGAATTTCCGGGCAACCAGCGCGTCGTCTTCCTTGTAATGGCTGCGTCGCTCGGAGTGTCCGACGATCACGTACCTGCAACCGACGTCCTTGAGCATCGCCGCCGACACTTCGCCAGTGAATGCACCGATCGGTTCGGCACACACCGACTGCGCTCCGAGCGCAACGCTCGACTGCTTCAACAGCCGACCCGTTTCCCACAGATAGATGGTCGGCGGGCACACGGCGATGTCGCACGCCGGCTGCGCCGGCAGGCCCAGCAGTATCGCCTCGACCAGATCGGCGTTCTCGCTGCGCGATCCGTGCATTTTCCAGTTCCCGGCAACAAAGGGCCGACGCATCGTTAGTCCTTGAGTCCGAGGTAGAAAAACGTCCGGCGACCGGACCTGCCCAAAAAAGGCGCGGCAGCTTAACGGTCGTCCGCCGGGAAATCAAACCACCTGCGCCGCGGCAACTACTGAAGCAGCCAGGCTTCCGGCGAGTTCCCTGACCAGTTTCTCGTCGCTGCCTTCGACCATCACACGGATGACGGGTTCGGTACCGGAAGGCCGCAGTACGATCCGGCCGTTTTCCCCGAGCCGGCGCTCGGCATGGGAAACCGCTTCCTGAATCAGCGGCGACGCAGCGATATCTATCTTGCGGGCCATGCGCACGTTCTCAAGGACCTGCGGATACTTGGGCATCGGTGCCGCCAGTTCGGCGAGACTGCAGCCGGTCTGTTTCATGATCGCGAGCACCTGCAGCGCACTGATGATGGCGTCACCGGTCGTCGTGCGGTCCAGGCACAACAGGTGACCGGAAGTTTCTCCGCCCAGCGTCCCGCCCGTTTCCCTCAGCATCTCCATGACATAGCGGTCACCGACCCGGGCACGCCGGAACGGGATGCCGATCTTGGCCAGTGCATGCTCGAGCCCCAGGTTGCTCATCACCGTGCCCACGACGGGACCATTCAGCAGTTTCTGTTCGTGGCGCGCACGCGCGACGATGTAGAGCAACTGATCGCCGTCCACGATGCGGCCAAGATGATCGACCATGACCAGGCGATCGCCATCGCCGTCGAGCGCGATGCCGACCTGCGCGCGCACACCCGGGACGGTGAGTTGCAGCAACTCAGGCGAGGTCGAACCGCAATTCAGATTGATGTTGCGGCCGTTCGGCGAACAGCCGACCGGCACGATCTCCGCACCGAGATCCGTCAGGATGCGCGGACCCACCTTGTACCCGGCACCGTTCGCGCAATCGATCACGATCTTGAAATCGCTCAGGTCGAGACCCGGCACGGTGGACGCGCAGAATTCCTGATAGCGCACGCGCGACTTGTCCATGCGCGTCGCCTTGCCGAGTTCGCCGGAAACGCGGGTGACCGGCGCTTCATCCAGATGCTGTTCGATCTGCGCTTCGACTTCATCCGACAGCTTGCCGCCGTTGGCGTCGAAGAACTTGATGCCATTGTCCTCGAAGAGATTGTGCGAGGCACTGATGACGACGCCGAAATCGCATTCGAAGCGCTTGGTCAGGTACGCAACACCAGGCGTCGGCAACGGCCCCATGAGAATGACGTCGACACCCGCCGCGACAAAACCCGCTTCGAGCGCGGCTTCGAACATGTAACCGGACAGCCGGGTGTCCTTGCCGACCAGTACCGTTCCGCCATTGGGCGCGAGCACCCCCGCCGCAGCACTGGCCAGTCGCAGCGCGAAGTCCACCGTCATCGGGTGATGTCCCACGTGGCCGCGAACCCCGTCGGTGCCGAAATACTTGCGGCTCACAATCCTTCTCCCTCTTGCATTCCTGATATCCGGTAACCGGAAGTTCCGAGCGCTACGGCGATTTTCACCGCATCGACGGTCTCGGCGACGTCGTGTGTACGCACGATACTCGCCCCTGCCAGCACCGACGCGACTGCGACTGCGAGGCCGCCGGCCATGCGTTCATTCACCGATCGCCCGAGCAGCGTCGCGAACATCGACTTCCTGGACACGCCGATCAAGAGCGGACGTCGCAGTTCCAGCAATTGGGGCAACGCAGCCAGGAGCTGCATATTGTGTTCGATCCGCTTGCCGAAGCCGATGCCTGGATCGACGACCAGCCGCTGGCGCCCGATACCGCCCGAGACACAGGCATCAATACGCTCCTGCAGGAAACGGCGCACTTCGGCGACCACGTCGGTATAGACCGGTTCGAGTTGCATCGTGCGCGGCTCGCCCTGCATATGCATCAGGCAGATCGCCGCATCGCTCTGCGCGGCCGCTTCGAGAGCGCCCGGCTCGCGAAGCGCCCGGACATCGTTGATGAGCGTCGCACCAGCTTCCGCGGCGGCACGAATGACACCCGCCTTGCTGGTATCTATCGAGACCGGAACATCGGTCCTCGCGACCAGCGCTGCGACGATTGGCACGACGCGGTTGATCTCTTCGTCTTCCGACACCGCACGCGCGCCCGGACGGGTCGACTCACCGCCGACATCGACGATTCCTGCACCCGCCTCCACCATCTCAAGCCCATGACCGATTGCGTCGTTGAAGGTCGTAAAACGGCCGCCGTCGGAGAACGAATCGGGCGTGACATTGAGGATGCCCATGACGATGGGCTTCGACAGGTCGAGCTGATGTTTGCCGCACTGGAGAAACATGGGTGCAAGGCTACAGGCTATGGGCAAGCGGCTACAGCCAGAAACAGCGATGCCGGCACCAGGGCCGGCATCGGATCTGCTTTCGGCCTCGGCGGGCGCGTCAGTGCTGGCTCGCCGGCTTGCCGATCGGCGACTCGGACGTCTCGCCACGGTCGCGGTTCTTGCTGCCTCCCATCGGCGGCGCATTGTCGTCCCAGCCTGCCGGCGGCTGCGGATCGCGTCCCTGCATGATGTCCTTGATCTGGGATTCGTCGATCGTCTCGTACTTGATCAGCGCCTCGGCCATCTTGTGGAGCTTGTCCTTGTGCGTATCGAGGATGTTCTTCGCACGACCGTAGTTCGAGTCGATCAGACTGCGAACTTCCTCGTCGATCGCATGCGCAGTGACGTCCGACACCTGCTTGTGCTGGGTGACCGAACGGCCCAGGAATACCTCGCCCGACTCTTCACTGTAGGTCAGCGGCCCGAGACGATCCGACAGGCCCCAGCGGGTCACCATGTTGCGTGCGATATCGGTTGCGCGCTCGATATCGTTCGAGGCACCCGTCGTCACGGATTCAGGCCCGAAAATCATTTCCTCGGCGAGGCGTCCGCCGAACAAGGTCGCGATCTTGCTCTCGAGGCGACGCTTGCTGATGCTGTAGCGGTCCTGTTCCGGCAGGAACATGGTTACGCCCAGCGCACGGCCTCGCGGAATGATGGTGACTTTGTAGACCGGATCGTGTTCGGGGACCGACAGACCGACAATCGCGTGACCGGCCTCGTGATAAGCCGTCAGCTTCTTCTCCTGGTCATCCATCACCATGGAGCGGCGCTCGGCGCCCATCATGATCTTGTCCTTGGCGCGCTCGAATTCATCCATCGACACCGTGCGTCGGTTCGCGCGGGCGGCAAAGAGCGCGGCCTCGTTCACGAGGTTTGCGAGATCGGCGCCCGAGAAACCCGGCGTACCGCGCGCGATGATCTGCGGCCGCACGTCTTCGGCAAGCGGCAGCTTGCGCATGTGAACCTTCAGGATCTGTTCGCGACCACGCACGTCAGGCAGCGGCACAACCACCTGGCGATCGAAGCGGCCTGGACGCAACAGCGCAGGATCGAGCACGTCCGGGCGGTTGGTCGCGGCGATGACGATCACGCCCTCTGTTCCTTCGAAACCATCCATCTCGACGAGCAGCTGGTTGAGCGTCTGTTCGCGTTCGTCGTGACCGCCGCCGAGACCCGCACCGCGGTGACGGCCGACTGCATCGATTTCATCGATGAAGATGATGCAGGGAGCGTGCTTCTTGGCCTGCTCGAACATGTCGCGCACGCGGGAGGCGCCCA
>CAZBKC010000284.1:0-4883 GCA_964492345.1 uncultured Steroidobacter sp.
CGAGCCGAAGTAGTACCAGAAGTTGAAGTTCTTCGGCGCGTAGTACTCGCTGGCGTGTTCCTTCATGAAGCGCGTCATGGGGAAACGCGCATCGATCCAGTCGACCAGGGCGCCCATGCGCGAGCCCTTGGTGGTTTCCGTGGCGCTCATCAGGCGATCTCCGAATCGGCGCCGATCTGAATGACGCCCTCATTGACGAAGCGGTACGGGGGTACGCGCAGATTGGTCGGCGCCGGCACATCCTTGAACACGCGGCCCGCGAGGTCGAACTTCGAACCGTGGCACGGGCAGTAAAAGCCGCCCGGCCAGGTCGCTCCCAGCTCCGCGTCCTGCGGCTGGAAACGATCGAGCGGCGCGCAACCGAGATGCGTGCACACGCCAACGAGCACGAGATATTCCGGCTTGAGCGCGCGGGTATCGTTTGTTGCGTAGTCGGGCTGCTCGGATTCCTGCGACTGGGGATCGCGCAGGTTGTCGGTCACGGCGGCGGTCGTCAGGGTTGCCAGCATCTCGGGCGTCCGACGGACGATGAAGATCGCCTGGCCGCGCCAGTTCACCTTGAGAATGGCGCCCAGTTCCAGCTTGGAAACGTCGGCGTCGACTGGCGCGCCGAGTGCCTGTGCCCGGGCGCTGGGCTTCCACGACGCAAGAAACGGTACGGCAGTCAGCCCCGCTCCGACGACACCTGTGACAGTGGTTGCGACGAGCAGGAAATGCCTCCTGCCGCGGTCAACTTGGTCTTCACTCATCCACGATCTCCGCGAGCCGGTCGTACTGGCTCTACCCCAATTGTTCGTTGCTTCAGTTCGTTCGCCGCCGCCACGAAGGTCGATCACATGGCGCGACGGCAGGAGGAACCCGTCCGCGCAGGACACAACCGCGGTCCCTCGCAGACAGCCCGCACGAATGGCGGGCTTGCATCTGACGTGTAAGTTCCAAACCCTGAAGGAATTCCGCATTATACACACATTGAATACTGCGCTGATAAGCGCCGGTCACCCCGATGCGTGACCGAAATCCATCTTCCGAATCGCCCGCCGGACCAGCCACGCCCGATTGCATGGCAACGCTTAAACAGAGCCTCGTCTTTTTGCTGAAGTGGACCCTGGTGGGTCTGGCGATCGCGTGCGTCATCCTGATCGTGCGCTCGGCAGTTGTCGGAAGGCCGCAAGTCGCGGACGATGACGCGGGGAACACCCCGGGATTGGAACCCGCCGCGACCGCACCTTCGCAGCCGCGCAGATCATTCGCCGACGCGGTGGCAAGGGCTGCACCTGCCGTGGTGAACATTCATACCGCTCGCGTCGTCAGCACATCGATCGCACCTGCGCCGGTACGTCCGATGTACGAACAGAATTTGCCGGCCGTTCGCAGGCGCGTCGAAAGCAGCCTGGGCTCCGGTGTCATCGTGGATACGGCGGGACATATCGTCACGAATCTGCATGTGATCCGTGGCGCCGCCGAGATCCGCGTACAGCTTGCAGACGGCAGGGTTGCCAAACCGACGGTCGTGGGTACGGATGCGGATACCGATCTGGCGGTTCTGAAAATCGAGCTGCCGGATCTTCCGGTCATGCCGCTGGGGCGCTCCGACGAATTGCGGGCGGGGGACGTGGTACTTGCGATCGGCAATCCGTTGGGCCTGAGTCAGACCGTGACGCAGGGGATCGTCAGCGCCATCGGCCGCGGCAGCCTGCGGCTCGTCACCTTCGCCGATTTCATCCAGACCGACGCCGCGATCAACTTCGGCAACTCCGGGGGCGCACTGATCGACGCAGACGGCGATCTGATCGGCATCAATACCGCCGTCCTCGCGCAGCAACTCGGTACCGAAGGCATCGGTTTCGCCATTCCGGTGAACCTGGTTCGCGGCGTGGTCGGCGAGATCATCGAGTACGGTCGAGTCCGGCGGGGCTGGCTCGGCGTTCATGTGGTTGGTGATACGAGCCGCCGCTTCAGCGCGCCCGTCATTGGAATGATCGATAAAGGCAGCCCGGCCGAGCGTGCAGGCTTGCGGCCCGGCGATCTCATTCTGGAACTCAATGGCAGGCCGATTCTCACGGATCAGGAGGCGCTTACCCAGGTGGCCGCGACCCTGCCGGGATCGGAAATGGAAATCCGCTTTCGTCGCGGAGAGCAAACCGGGACGGTGACCGCAACGCTCGAACAGCGCCCGGCCAACAACGGGAGTGCAGCGGACGGCCCGAGTCCGACTCGCTGATCAGCCAGGCATGCGGCGGATCTGCGCGCCGAGCTGAGCGAGCTTTTCTTCTATGCGCTCATACCCGCGATCGATGTGATAGATGCGCAGCACATCGGTCGTCCCTGCCGCGACCAGTCCTGCAAGCACCAGGCTCGCCGACGCGCGCAGGTCGGTCGCCATCACCGGCGCGGCGGTCAGCTGCGGTACGCCGCGAATGATCGCCGTGTTGCCCTCGATGCGGATGTCCGCGCCGAGACGACGCATCTCCAGCATGTGCATGAACCGATTCTCGAAGATGGTCTCGGTCACGGTGGCAACGCCGTCCGCAATCGTATTCAACGCGGCGAATTGCGCCTGCATGTCCGTCGGGAATGCCGGATGTGGCGCAGTCCTGATGTCAACCGCTTGCGGTCGTCGGCCGTGCATGTTCAGTTCGATCCACGAGTCACCCACTTCAATGCTCGCACCGGCCTCGCGCAACTTCGCCAGCACGGCGTCGAGATGCTCGGCGCGCGTACCCTTCACACGCACGCGTCCGCCGGTGATGGCCCCCGCAACGAGGAAGGTGCCGGTCTCGATGCGATCGGGAAGCACGTCATAGCGCGCCCCGCCAAGCCGGTCCACGCCGTCGATGGTGATCGTATCGGTGCCAGCGCCGCGAATCTGCGCACCCATGGCATTGAGAAAGTCGGCGAGATCGACCACTTCCGGTTCGCGCGCGGCGTTCTCGATGATGGTCCGGCCTTCGGCCAGCGTGGCCGCCATCAACAGGTTTTCCGTCCCGGTCACGGTGACGGTTTCGAGCACGAGCCGCGCGCCCTTGAGCCGGTCGGCACGGGCACGGATGTAACCGTTCTCGATGTGAATCTCGGCGCCCATGGCCTGCAGACCTGCGACGTGGATATTCACGGGCCTGGCACCGATGGCGCAGCCACCGGGCAGCGAAACATCGGCATGCCCGAAGCGCGCGAGCAACGGACCGAGCACGACGATCGACGCGCGCATCGTCCGCACGAGTTCGTACGGCGCCACACATTCGCGCACGGTCGAGGCATCGACTTCGACACGTATCTTCTCGTCGATCGTTACGCTGACGCCCATGCTCCCGAGCAGTTCGATCATCGTAGTGACGTCGCGCAGATGCGGCACGTTGCCGACCGACACCGGTTCCTGCGCCAGCAGCGTTCCCGCCAGAATGGGCAGCGCCGCGTTCTTCGCACCGGAAATCTGCACTTCTCCGTCGAGCGACGAGCCGCCGCGAATCTGCAGCTTGTCCATGCTCAGGCGTCCAGGGGCTGTGCCGGCATTTCCGAGGGTGCAAGAACCTGCATGGTCAACGCATGGATCTCGCGACCCATGCGCTGGCCGAGGGTGCCGTAGACGAGCTGGTGACGCTGGATCATGCGCTTGCCTTCGAACTGCGGCGCCACGATCACCGCCTCGAAATGCGTGTCGTCGTCGGACTCGACCCGCACCTGGGCGCCCGGCAGACCGGCTTCGATCATTGCTCTGACTTCGGCGGCATTCATGATGGGTACTTCGCAGCGGATTCGTCGGATGGAGTTCGCGTCGTGGATGAGCGAGCGCGCATGGAGCCGGCATCTTAAATGAACCGCATGGATTCTTCCGCCCCCCGGAACACCCTCACCGCGAACTCCCGCGCTATGATGCGCAACATGAAACCGACGCTCAGCGCGGAAAATCTCGTCTCCCGGGCCCGGCAGGTTCTGGGTATCGAATCGGCTGCAGTGGCTGCGCTCCAATCTCGCATCGACGATCAGTTCGTCGCTGCCTGCCGGCTGATCGACACGTGCAGCGGCCGCGTGGTGGTCACCGGTCTGGGCAAGTCAGGGCACATCGGCGACAAGATCGCAGCCACCTTCGCCAGCACAGGCACACCGGCTTTTTTCCTGCACGCAGCTGAAGCCAACCATGGCGATCTCGGCATGATCACGGCCCACGACGTGGTGCTGGCTCTGTCCAATTCAGGAGAAACAGCCGAACTCGTTGCGATTCTGCCGATGATCAAGCGGCTCGGGGCGCGCCTCATCGCGTTGACCGGCAAGCCACAGTCCACGCTGGGACGTCTCGCCGACGTCGTACTCGATGTGAGCGTGCCTCAGGAAGCCTGCCCGCTGAATCTCGCGCCGACCGCCAGTACGACGGCAACACTCGCGATGGGCGATGCGCTGGCCGTCGCCCTGCTCGATGCCCGCGGTTTCACCGAACAGGACTTCGCCCGTTCACATCCCGGGGGCAGTCTCGGCCGCAAGCTGCTGCTGCATGTCGAGGACGTCATGCGCAAGGGTGCACAGCTGCCGAAAGTCACTGCCGACGCATCGTTGCATGATGGCCTGATCGAGATGAGCGCCAAGGGTCTCGGCATGACGACCGTGGTCGATGCGGCGGACAAAGTCATCGGCGTGTTCACGGACGGCGATCTGCGGCGCCTGCTCGACAAACCGTTCGACGTACATCGATCGAAGATGGGCGAACTGATGAAAAGCAACCCGAAGAGCGTGCAGCCGAAGATGCTCGCCGCCGAGGCGGTGCATGTCATGGAAACCAGCCGTATCACCGCCCTGCCGGTGGTCGATGCCGCCGGAACTCTGGTCGGCGCACTGAACGTTCATGATCTGTTCCGTGCGGGTGTGATGTGATGAAACCTGAAGCGGATAGC
>CAZBKC010000285.1:0-4866 GCA_964492345.1 uncultured Steroidobacter sp.
CAGCTCGAACGTTGTCTCGCAGCCGGCATGGACGGCTTCCTGACCAAGCCGCTGGGGGTGGACCGGCTGCGCGAAGTGCTCGATCGCTTCGTCGGGCGGGCCGCGGCCGAGGCATCTGCGACCGCCCCGGCCTCGGGCCAATTGCAGCAGCGATCGAGCTGATTTCCCTCTCTGCTGCGTTTGCGGTTGCAGACCGCGGCGTTCGTGCGCCATCGATCCCGGCGATCAGGCTCTCGCGAACTTGATGTGCGTAACCCCGGGTGCAGCCACGGTTCGAACCGCAGTCAATTCATGTAGTCGATCGCCGAGCCCCTCGAACAGGCGTTCGCCGCTGCCAAGCAGTATCGGTGCCAGGCTGATCTCCATTTCATCGACGAGACCGGCGGCGAGATACTGTTGCGCGGTCTTTGCGCCGCCGGCCAGCGTCACATCCTTACCCTCTGCAGCGTTGCGCGCCTGTCTGAGCGCAGACTCGAAGAAATGGAGCCGCAAAAGACCGCATAAAAGAAAGGATGATTTTTCTGGATTCTTCTTCTGACCCTTTGCTTCTTTTATGCGGTCCTTTGCGGCCTCTTCGTCCTCTCTTCAGTGGATCGGCTCGTCCAGCATCATCTCGCGCACGAACCGCACCGGCGGCGCGCCATACGACAGCACCTGGTCGTGGTAAGCCTTCGCGCTGAATCTGTCGCCGAGCTTCGCTTCGATCGCCTTGCGCATGTCGAAGTGTTCCTGCCCGCCGACGAAGTACATCGGCAGTTGCGCGGAGGTGAGCTGCACGCGCACCCATTTGCCTGCCGCTTCGCGTTCCTGCTGGAAGGTCTGCACCGTCATGAGTTCCATCGCCTGCTCGCGCGGCCAGTTGTCGACATGCACGCCCTGGTCGAGGATCGCGTTGGCCACGGCGCGCAGGTAGAACTTGAGCTGCACCAGCCGGAACAGCGGATCGCCGTTCAGGTAGCCCGCGTCGGCCATCATGTCCTCGGTGTATACCGCCCAGCCTTCCGCGAATACGCCGGATCGCAGGACCGATCGCAGCACCGAATGCGACTGTGCGGAGTGCACGCCCTCGAGGTAGTGGCCCGGCATCGCCTCGTGAATCGACAGCAGATGCATCATGCGGCCGTTGTATTCGCGCAGGAACGAGTCGGCGCGCGCGTCATCCCAGTCATCGGGAATCGGCGAGATCGCGTAGTAGGTGTCGAGTCCCTTGTCGAGCGGGCCGGGTGAATCGCAATACGCCACCGCAACGCCGCGCTGGAATTCCGGCATCAGGATGACCTTGACCGGGTCGTTCGGCACGGTCACGAGATCGTGCTGGCGTGTGAATGCCGTGGCTTCTTCCAGCGTCTGCTTTGCAAAGTCGACCACCTTGTCGCGCGCGGGCCGGTCGGCATAGGCAAGTTCCAGTGCTGCTTCGATGGCCTTCTGCTGCTGGCGGGCATCGGGCTCGGCCGGCAACGGCGGCGCACCCGCCTTGTCCTGCAGAACCGTTTGCGCCACCGCGTACATCTCACTGCGCACGCGCGTGAGTTCGGATTCCGCCCGCTGACGGATGTCCGCGCGCGACAGCGAGGCGTTGAGGGAGTACTTCAGCTTCTCGTCATACAGTTTCTGTCCGAGCCGGAACTCGCCCTTCGCATTCGGCACCAGCGTCCTGTCGAGCCACTGCTGGTGCGCAGCGACTGCCTTGCGCAGACCCGCCACGGCATCGTCGAGTTGCCTGCGTTCCTCGCCCTGCAACTGGTCGGCGTTCGGGGTGATGAAGGTGTCTATGAGACTGACCACGCCGGCGTTCTGTTTCGCGACCGTCTCCGCGTGGATCTTCGGCACGCGTGCCGGATCCAGGTTCTCGCGCATCTGCGCGAAGAGCGTCGGAATCCTCTGCATGCGCACGGTCGCCGATTTCAATCGCTGCGGCAGCGGCGCGAACTCGCGCGCCATCAGGTTGTAGATCGCACCGCCCGCAAGGTTGTTGTAGGCCTGCGGATCCCACGCCCAGCCCTGCAGGGTCTCGATGGCCCAGACATCGCCTTCGACCTGGTTGCGCAGGATCGCGGCATCGATCTGGTTCTCGCGCGACAGCTTCTGTGTGTCGATGGCATCCAGCTCCGTCAGGATGCGCTTGCTGAAATCGACGATCGCCTGTCGCCCCTGCGCGCTCAGATCGTCGATCTCGCCATCGAAGTCGTGCCGGCCGATCTGCGTGGCCGTGACGGGATTGAGGCGCAGCCAGCCATCGAGCCAGCGTTGCGACAGATCGGCCAGGCGCGCGTCCGCGACGGCGCTGGCGGCCGGCTGCGATTCCGTTGCGGGTGGAGCAGGGCCCTGGTTCCGAGGCTTGCAGCCTGACAGGAGGCCGAATGCAATCAGGAGCAGCAGTGAACAGCGCGATGTGCGCATGGGAAATTCTCCGCGGGGCCGAGGCGCGAGCATAGCAACATGCCCGGTAGGTCCAGAGGCCGGTGTGAGCGAATCAGAGAAGAGGACATGACGGCCTTCGGCAGGAAGGCTGCGCAGGAGGGTCTTCGACAGGAAGGCCTGCGGCAGGGAAGAACAGAAAACCTCTTTCCTGCGGACAACGTCCGCCCTCCTGACGCAGTCCCCCTTGCCGAAGGCCTTCCTGCCGACGCAGTCGGCCGTCATTTCAAAGAAGAAGGGGATCGCCGAGACGTTCCAGTGCGGCGACGACGGCCGGCCAGGCCGCGCTCAGTGGATCGATCGGCGCGAAGTGTCCGCAGTGTTCAAGGGTTCGCAATTCCGCCGCCGGGTGCCTGTCGATGTAGGCGCGGGAGACGGCGATCGGCACGACGGCGTCTTCAATGCCATGAATGAGGAGGGTGGGGACGGCGATGTCCGGCAGCTGCGCCGGATCCAGCTCCGGGCGCGCCGTCGCGGCCACACCCAGAAAATCGCGCGCTGCCCCGTTGTCCAGATCCAGCGAGTCCACGAGTTGCAGATCGGCGGCGGGTGCGAGCGCGATGACGCCGATCAGGAAGGGCGATGTCTTCACCGCGGCGGCGTACAGACCCAGGTGTCCGCCCGCCGAATGCCCCATGACGATGACCCGGCCATCGTGATGCTTCGTGAGCGTGGGCAGGGCGGCGATTGCCGCTCGAACATCCCCGGTCGTGGCGTCGGGTTGTCCGGGCGCGCGGCGATACTCGACGGTCGCGACCGTCCATCCCGCATCCGCGATCGCTGCGCACATCGGACCGGTATGAGTGCGATCGTATTGCGGCCGCCAGAAGCCGCCATGGATCACGACGACCAGCGGACGAGTTCGCGCGGCGGCAGTTCCCTGCCAGATATCGGCGACATGCTCCGGTTGCGTGCCATAGCGAACGCAATGGTCGGGTGCACGCGCGGTGCGCGTCAGTACGGAACGGTCTTCCCGGAATGCCTCTGCCACATGGATTTCCCGATCGGATGTCGTAGCGGCCGCCGATACTACGGGCGCCGTGTGTCGTCATCCAGGGGCTGCGGTCGGAAAATACCTACTCGCGCTGCCGTGCACGCCCGAAAGTCTGCTTGCATCTGCGGCCCAGCGGGCCAGTATGGAAACCGGCCGCATCGAGGGAGCAGGCATGCCTCGGGAACGCCCCATCCGGCTGTTCGTGAGCTACAGTCACAACGACGAGAAATATCTCGAGGAGTTGCGCAAGTACCTCGAGGTCGAGCGGCGCCTCGATCTGTGGTCGGATGAACGCATCGCAGCGGGCGAGGACTGGCGCGAACAGATTCGCGCCGCGCTCGCGAAAGCGGATGCCGCGATCCTGCTGGTCAGCCAGGACTTCCTCAGTTCCGAGTTCATCCGCAACCACGAGCTGCCGTCGCTGCTCGAATCGGTACGCAGAAGGAAGCTGCGGCTGTTTCTGATTCCGGTCGGTCCGAGTACCTGGCGGTCCGCCGTCATCGAGCGGTTCCAGTGGGTCCACAATCCGGCGCAACCCTTGAGGACGCTGCGGCCGGTGCAGCGCGAGCAGGCGCTGGTCGATATCAATCAGAAGATCACCGAGGCGCTGCTGTCGAAGACTGCAGACTCCGCGTCCTGCGGACTCGAAGCGCTGTGCGTGACGAACGAAGGCATCGAGCAGCTCTTGCGCGAAGCCTTGCCGGCGCAATACGAACTGCGTCGCCAGGTGGCCCGCGGACAGAACGCGACGGTGTTCGAAGCCTACGATCAGTTGCTCGGACGCACCGTCGCCATCAAGGCCTTCGAGAAAGGGGAGCTGTCGGAGAACTCGGCGCTCTACGAATTCCACGTGCGCAGCACCGCCGGTCTCAAGCACCGCAACATCTGCAGCGTCTATTCGGTGCAGATGCACCGCCTGCCGAACTACGTGGTCACGGAGTTCATCGCGGGCGAATCGCTGGCTGCGATCCTGCAGCGGGCCGGCCGTTGTCCGCTGGAGCAGGCGCTCGACTACTTCAGCAAGATCGGCGATGCGCTGCAGTACGCGCACGATCGCGACCTGCTGCACAACCGCCTGCGGCCCGCGCACGTGATGATCGATCCGGACGACAATCCCGTGCTCTCCGGTTTCCACGCGACGCTGACTGCACCGGGCGTGAGTCGCGACGATCCGACCACCCTCGAAGACCAGATGTACATGGCACCGGAAGCGCGCGACGGCCAGCCGGCCGGGCGTGCTGCCGACCAGTATCTGCTGGGACTGATGCTGTACGAGATGCTGGCGGGCCGGCCCTTCATCGCCGCGAAGACCTGGGGCGATCTCGGTACGCAACTGGCGCGCGTGAACGATCCGCGGGCGCTCGACGACGACTGCAATTGCGCCACGGAACTCGGCAGGGTCCTGCAGCGCATGCTGGCGAAGGATCCGTCGCAGCGCTATCCGTCGATTTCCA
>CAZBKC010000286.1:0-1000 GCA_964492345.1 uncultured Steroidobacter sp.
GCCCTGGGCGGGCACGTTGAGCTTGACCGCTGTCGACATCGACGGAACTCCGATGGATCTCTTGAGGGGAACGCTGAATCGAGGGGGAATTTTCGAGGCGCGGGATGATAGCAGATGGTCTGCTGGCCGACTGGTCTCTGGTCAGCTGGCCAGAAAGGGGACAGCTGCTCCGATTCTGTGCATCAGGGTTATTTTCCGGCTCCGGCCAGCCGACCAGAGACCAGTCGGCCAGTCGGCCTCCCTTTAGAATCCCACTCTCGCCTCCACGCCTCGGGCCGTGTTTTCCAGTCTGATATCCCATCGATAGCGCTCGCAGATGCGGCGCACCAGGTACAGGCCCATGCCGTGACCGCCCGGATGGGTGGTGAAGCGGCGGGTCGGCTGCGACGGATCGGCAGGGGGAAGGGAACCCGCATTCGAGACGCTGAGTTCGCGGCCCTGCAGCCGGCAGTACACGTCGTCGGCCGTGCCGTGCTGCAGGGCATTACGCACGATGTTGCCGATCAGCATGGCCACCATGCTTTCGGGTGCCGCGACCCGGACGGCTGCGTGCGGCTCGATGGTCACGTTGATCTGCTTGTGCGGCGTCACGCTGCGCAGATCGTCGATCACGCGCGTCAGCAGATGCTGGATCTCGCAGCCTGCATCGCTGTCCTGCGCCGCCCGTTCCTCGCGCGACAGCGTCAGCAACGCGTCGGTGAATTCAGTCATTTCCCGCACGGCGCGCTGGATGCGTCCGAGCGCATTCGCGCTGGCGGGACGATCCGCCATCTGCGTTTCGAGCAACTCCACCCCGCCGCGAATCACCGCCAGCGGTGTCCGCAGTTCGTGGCTCGCCGTTGCCGTGAACGACTGCTCGCGCTCGACGAAACCGTCGAGCCGTTCCATGTAGCTGTCGATGGATCGCGCAATCGGTTCGAGTTCGTTGCCGGCGAACTCGGCGCCGATGCGCACGTGACGCTGGCCGACCGCCTCACCGACATCGATCCCGGCCAGCGTC
>CAZBKC010000286.1:1010-4856 GCA_964492345.1 uncultured Steroidobacter sp.
CAGCGCATTGATGGGCTTGACCAGCCGGCCGGAAATGCCGAACGCCGCCCAGCCCGCCAGGACAACGATGCCGACGACACCGAGTGCGATGATGAGAGTCGCGATCAGTTCCTGCCGCACATGCGTGGTGACGTCGTAGGTGATGTAGAGGCGCCCGAAATCGCCGTCGCGCACCAGCACGTCGAGTACGCGTCCTTCCGAACGCACGCGGTGCATTTCACCGGGGCGCAGCGTCGCGATGCGTCGCGGCAATTGGGCGAAGTCGCTCGAGCGATAGATGCTGAGGCGCGCCGATCGCAACGGCTCCGCGCCGCGGTCGATCCGCATGCGCTGCTCGTAGTGCGCGAGTTCCTCGGAGAGCAGGTCGTACGTGACATTGCGCTTCAGGCGTTCGTCGGCCAGCACCGCCCACGCTGCCAGCACGATGCCCGCAATGGCGACGAGCGCAATCATCGTGCCCGCGATGCGGCCGCGCAGGCTCAGCCGCGCGAGCCGCTCGTCGATCGCATTCACCCGGCGCACAAGAACAGCCGGTGCGAACTTCACGCTGGCGGCTCCGCCGCCAGCCTGTAGCCCGTGCCATGAATGGTGTGCAGCAGTTTGACGGGGAAGTTCCTGTCGATCGCAGTGCGCAGTGCGTGCATGTGGGCGCGCAGGAAATCTCCTTCCGGGGCGCGATCGCCCCACAGTTCGTGCTCGAGTTCGGCGCGCGTCACTACGCGGCCGGTATGTTGCATGAGCACGGCGAGAATGCGCCGTGTCGTCGGATTCAGCTTGATGCGCTCGCCGGCCCGCTCGGCTTCGAGCGTGTTGAGATCGAACTTCAGATCGCCCACCGTCAGCACCCGCGGCGTGTCCGGCGGGCTCGCGCGCCGCACCAGTGCCTTCAACCGCGCATCCAGCTCGACCAGCGAGAACGGCTTGATCAGGTAGTCGTCGGCACCCGCTTCGAATCCCTCGATCTTGTCCTGGAGCAGATCCTTCGCGGTGAGCATGAGGATCGGCACGCGCGTGTGGCCCGCCGCACGCAGGTTGCGACACACCGCGAGCCCATCCATGCCCGGGAGCATCAGGTCCAGAACGATGGCGTCGTACTGCTCGTTCGATGCGAGATCGAGCCCGATGCGTCCGTCGGTCGCATGCGCGACCGCATCGCCGCGCGCGCCGAAGTATTCGGCAATGTTGGCGGCAATGTCCTTGTGATCTTCGATCAGCAGCAGTTGCATTCGCGGGTCCGGGCTGTCATGTCGCTGTCACATTCTAGGCCGGAGAAGAGGTTTCACACAGAGATCACAGAGATCACAGAGGTGCAAGAGCCTCCGGGAGCCCTGTTCCTGATTCCTGATCTCTGTGCGCTCTGTGATCTCTGTGTGAAATTCCTGTCCGGCTCCTCCTCCGACCGTGAGCCAGGTCGCAAATTCGCGCCCAACCAGTTGAATCACAAAACAGTCATGCAGCTGTCAATCACGTGCAGCACGGCAGGCCGAAAGTGCACGCTGCAGCAGAAGCGAGGTGACAGAAGCGAGGTGACAGACATGGCCTCCGCGAGAACTGAAGAACTGTTTCGCCGCGTCGATGCAATCGAGTACAGCTGGTGCCTGCGACTGAATCGCGGCTGCAGCCGGCGTCGCATTCGCGAGCTGTTCGCCGCCGTGAGCCGGCTCGGCGATGGTGTGTTCTGGTACACGCTGGTCCTGTCGCTGCCACTGATCTATGGTCAGTCGGCGTTGATGCCGGTGCTGCGCATGGCCATCGTCGGCTTCACCGGGCTCGCCCTGTACAAATATCTGAAGACCCGGCTCGTACGCGAACGGCCGTACATTTCTCTGGCGGGCATCGTGCCGGGCACCAAGGCGCTCGATCGCTACAGCTTCCCGTCCGGCCACACGCTGCACGCGGTGAGTTTCACCGTGCTGATCACGGCGAGCTACCCGGAACTCGGTCTGCTGTGCATTCCGTTCGCCATGCTGGTCGCGATGTCGCGCGTGGTCCTCGGTCTGCACTATCCGAGTGATGTGGCGGCGGGCGCGCTGCTCGGTGCGGGACTCGCGGTGACGAGCATGGTGCTGATGCCGCTCTGAGGAGCCGGCTATTGGCGACTGGCCGCTGGCTGCTGGCCAGAACGGAATGAACTCGAAGCGCCGTATCGAGGTCGAGTGACAGACAGACCCCCACCCCGGCCCTCCCCCGCTATCGCGGAGGAGGGGGAGAGAAATCGGAGGTACATTGCACCGCCCGGCGAACCGGCGAATCCGCTGCGGCTGCTGCGTGTTACTTATTCTGCTCGGTGTCGCAGGTCTCAAAATGACCACTGCGACGCCGTGATGCCGGGCAGGCGCGCTACAGTCACAGCATGCCGACTTCGAGCGACGACGATTCCGACGCAGGCAGCGCACGGCGATTCCTTTTCGTGCTGGGTCTGTGCTTCACCGGGCTGGCCATCGCCTGCCTGATGCTTCCTTCATGGGACGTTCCGGCGCACGCCGTGCCCATCTGTGGGACGCTGGGCGTCGGACTGATCCTGATCGCGCGGTTCGTTCCGTCTGCGTGGGTACGGCGGATCGAAAGCCTGTTCCTGGGCTGGCCATGAACGGGCGGCAATCGCGCTGAGTCTGCTGGCGGTGTCGTTGGCGCCCGCTGACGATCAGCCGAATGCAGGGTGAGTCTCCGGCAGAGCTTCCTAACTCGCCGAATGGTTGAACGTGTACTCGCCCTTGAGGTGCTCGTCCGCGCCGGTTACCGCGACCAGCTGCACGCGATAGACGGCCTGGGTGATCTGCCGTAGCTGCACCACGTTGGTGGCCATTACCACTTCCCCGGCCGTCGCATCGAAGGCGACATCTTCCAGCCGCTGGAGCGTACCGGTCGTGAGGTCGTGGTAGAGGACATCCAGGCGTTGCACGTCGCGCAGGGACGCCTGCAAATGTGCGACGACGAGATCGTCTTCGGGCGTGACCGTACACATGACGCTGCCGCCCGGCTGCAGTCGATACTCGCGAATGCCGAGTCCGGTCCGCTTCAGCCGTTCGATGAATGAGGGAGGCAGCACGGTGCTCACGTCACCGTCACGTACCGCGCTTCTGATGTCGCGACCAAGTTCCGACAGCGAATGAAGCCGCGCCGTGCATTCGCCGCAGGTGAAGAGGTGGTCCTCGATCGCCGCTTCGTCGGCATTGCGCAGCTCCCCAAGCCAATACGCGACCAGGGTTTCCGTGGGAAACGTGACATGACAGGTCGCCGCGTTCACGAGCGGATCTCCCCGGCCTGCATGCACGCCTTGAGTTTCTCGATGCCGCGGTGACGGATCACCCGTACATTGCCAGGCGAGAGTCCCAGGTCGAGTCCCACGGTCTGCGCCGGCTGATCGTCGTAGACAAGGTCATGCCGGTCGAGCGGCTCCGATATCTCGGCCTGTCGCACTTCGAGGCGGACGAATGCGGTGCCCTGAATGCCTTCCTGGCTGTCGCGCCGCAGGCGGTTCCCTTGTGCGGCCGGATAGCCGCCATGGTGTCGGTGAACGATTTTGCCGACCGTGCGCCCCGGGCTCTGGCTGATGGAGAGGAACTGGCGCTTGGTCGACGCACCGTGCGCTGGTTCGACACGCCGCATGTGCCGCACGCCTGGGAATGCGGGCTCATGATGGAGATGACTACGCGCACATTCTTCTGCGGCGACCTGTTCACGCAGGGCGGCTCGGGCGCCGTTGCCGTAACGACAGCAGACATCCTCGGGCCGAGTGAAAGCTTCCGTAAGCCGCTCGACTATTTCGCGCATGCACCCCAGACCGTCGCAACACTTCAGCGGCTCGCCGCCGAATCCCGAATCCCGATTCCCGATTCCCGATTC
>CAZBKC010000287.1:0-993 GCA_964492345.1 uncultured Steroidobacter sp.
GAACAGGTAGCGCTCCGACTTGCTGCGTTCGAGCGCGATGCCGAAGCTCTCGTCCGGCTCTTCGTAGACCAGCGGATCGGGCGCCATGGACCCCAGCGCGTGGCGACGTACACGCCGTCCGAGCAATGTCACCGGGTCTTTCTCTACATACAGCAACGTGCGGTTGTCGTCTGCCCAGGCGAGATCGGCTTCGGCATTCTCGATGACGTCCGGCAGCAGCTCGCCGGTCGCGAGATCCTTGATGCGCAACTGGAACTGCCGCCGGCCGACCGTGTCGACGGCGAAGGCCAGCAGCCGGTTGTCCTGACTCACTTCGTAGTTCGCCAACTGGAAGAAGACGTGGCCCTCGGCCATCCGGTTGCAGTCGAGCAGAGTCTCGACGGGGGATTCGGGAGCGCCATCGCGGTGGCGCAGGTAGATCGGGTACTGGCCGCCCGTTTCGAAATGCGTCCAGTACCAGTAGCCCCGGTACCGCACCGGCACGGAGCTGTCGTCCTGCTTGAGACGACCCACGATTTCCGCGTACAGCTCGTCGATCAGCGGCTGCACCGGCGCCAGCACGGCCGCGGCGTATTCGTTCTCCGCCCGCAGGTGGGCCAGTACATCAGGGGCCGTCCGCGTGTCATCACGCAGCCAGTAGTAGGGATCGTCGCGTGCACCGTTCGGCGACTCGACGTGATGGGTGCGTTGCGCGGGTCTGGGCGGTAGCAGCACGTCGTCCCCTTCAAGAGCGCCGGCGCGCGGCTTCCGTGAATCCCCGGATGCAGGTCGCCGGGTGTTTGCGCGGATTTATAGCCCTCGCCATCCAGGCGGTAAATCGTCATCTCCCTCAATTGCCGTGTACGGGGCAGCATGCAGCCGGGTTGCCCCGCATCGAGGTTTTCCGCCGCAAAAAGTGATGCGTTCGGAGGAACTTCCGGTGTCGATGCAGCATCCTCCAGCCTCATTGGGGCGCCGACAAACGCCCGCGGGTCGGCGTTGGCATTTCCCCTG
>CAZBKC010000287.1:1003-4849 GCA_964492345.1 uncultured Steroidobacter sp.
TTCGAATACCAACAGCGGACAGGACCGGGCCATGCGATTTCTGGGGTGCAGTTCACGCGACATTCCCGGAAAAGCCGGATGCAGGTCTCAGTCAGCCGACTTTGCATAAGTAAGTATTAGACAATCAGCATGAAAACCCGGCAGGAGTGGGTCCATGGCGAATGCTCAGCACAATCGGCCCGGTGAGGAAGTGAACCTGGAAATCGACGACACCCAGAGCGCGCGGATTCTCGGCGAATCAGACGCCCACCATACGCCCATCCTGGTGCTGAGCCGCGATGCGGCACTGGTCGAGACCGTCCGCAAGGCCGCCCCGCGCGGCAGCTCGACCACCCATGCACCCGACCTGGATCAGGTGGCCGACCGTCTGCCCAGCCTGAAGCCCGGCGTCCTGGTCGTCGATACAGCCAGCACGTCCGACGTCGCTGCGCTGGTCGCCCAGCTCACCCAGCACTTTCCCGAACTCGTGGTCGTCGTGGCCGGCAAGCGCGAAGACAGTGCTTCGCTGATGCAGCTCACGGCCGCCGGCCGCATTTTCCGCTTCCTGCTCACGCCGCTGTCCCACGGCCAGACCCGACTGTCCCTCGAAGCGGCGATCACCCAGCACACCGACCTGAGCGCGGCCAGCCATCGCCAGTCGTCAGGCGCGTCGGGCGAAGGCGGCAGCAAGAACTACGTGATGACCTACGGCGCCCTGGCCGCGGGCCTGTTGATCCTGATCGGCGCCATCTGGTTCGGCGTCAAACAGTTCACCGGCAAGGAAGCGCCGGTGGAAACCCAGGCTGCGGCACCGAGCGCCGCACCCACCTCCCTGCCGGAAAGGCAGGATCCGGTGCAGGCTGAACTCAACCTTGCCAAGGAAGCGTTCGACCAGGGCAGGTTCCTCGAACCCGCGGGCGAAAGCGCACTCGACTACTACCGCAGCGCGCTGGCGCTCGATCCACAGAGCCAGGCCGCGCAGGACGGCGTCCGTTCGGTCGTCGACAAGATCCTCGGCCACGCCGAGACCGCGCTCACCGCGGAGAAGCTCGAAGAAGCCGTGCGCACGATCGAGCAGGCCCGCTCCATCGATCCGACGCATCCGCGTCTGGCGTTTCTCGACACGCAGATCGCGCGCGAGCGTGAACGCCTGAAGCTCACGCAGGCGCGCGATGTCGGCAATCGCGTCAGCACCCTGGTCGCGCAGGCCAACGACCGCATGACCAATGGCCGGCTCATTTCGCCCGCCAGCGGCAATGCGCGCGATGCGCTGCTCGAGGCACGCAGGCTCGATCCGACCGATCCGACCGTCGTGCAAAGCATGCGCGAACTGAGCAACCTGCTCACCGAAGAGGCGCGCAAGTCGCTCGCGGCAGGCCGGGTCGACGAGGCCCAGGCTTACGTCAACGGCGCCCGCCAGCTCGGCTCCGCCGACGCCGCGCTCGCGCAGATCCAGCGTTCGATCACGGAAGCGAATCGTCCGGCAGGCACGGCCGCTGCAGCAGCCGGTGCTGCCGGTGCCCGTCGTCCGGCGGCCACACCCGCGGCACCGAACACCGACGCGCTCGTCGCCGAGGTTCGCCAGCGCATCGGCGAAGGCAAGCTGATCGATCCCGCCGGCGCGAGTGCCAGGGACTCGCTGCAACAGCTCATCGCCCAGACGCCGAATCGTCCGGAAGTCGAGGAGTTGTCGCGCGCCCTGTCGACCCGCCTGCTCAATTCGAGCAAGCAGGCGATGGCCGCGAAAGCGTACGACCGCTCGGCGCAGTTGCTGGCCGGCGCCCGCGAAGTCGGCGCCCGCTACAACGAAGCCGCGATCGTCCAGGCCGAAGCCGACCTCGCTGCGGCGCGCGACCAGACGGCACAGCAGAACAATGTCGTGTCGGCGGCGGCGCTCGAACGCACGCGCACCGTGAACCCGGTCTATCCGGAGGCGGCCCGCAAGCGCGGTGTCGAGGGCTGGGTCGAAATGGCGTTCACCGTGACGCCGGAAGGCCGGGTCGAGGACGTCGAAGTCCGCAACTCGAGCCCCGCGGAGATCTTCGATGATGCGGCGACGCGCGCGATCCGCCAGTGGCGCTTCAAGCCGGTGGAGCGCAACGGTCAGAAGGTGGCGCAGCGCGCGATGGTGCGGCTGAGGTTCGAACAGCAGTAGTAACTGCTTCGAGCAGATGACAAAAGGGCTCGTCCAGCGATGGACGAGCCCTTTTCTTTTCGCAGCGCCCAAGCGTGGGCTGCTGGGCTCTGGGCTGCTGGGCTCTGGGCTCTGGCCAGAGCAGAATGAAGATCCCCTGCCATTTTCTTCCTACTCGGGCCAGCAGCCCAGAGCCCAGTACCCAGCAGCCCCTCTTATGCAATCCCTCACCGATATCGCCATCTTCGTCAAAGTCGTCGAGCTGTCGAGCTTCACTGCCGCGGCCGACGCGCTCGAAATGTCGCAACCGGTCGTGAGCAAGGCCGTCACGCGGCTGGAAGAGAAACTCGGTGCGCGACTGCTGAATCGCACAACGCGACGATTGAGCCTCACGGAAGCAGGATCGGAGCTGTATCGCCGCAGCGTGCGCGCGCTCGAAGAAATCGAGAACGCCGAACTGGAAGTCGCGCGCTTTCAGACCGAGCCGCGCGGCACGCTGCGCGTTTCCGCACCGATGTCGTTCAGCATCCTGCAGCTCGGCGCGAAGCTGCCGACTTTTCTCGAGCGCTATCCGGGCGTGAGTCTCGAACTGAATCTCGACGATCGCCAGGTCGATCTGATCGAGGAAGGCTTCGATGTCGCGATCCGCATCGCCCACCTGCGCGATTCGAGCCTGGTGGCACGCAAGATCGTGCCGTGCCGGCAGGTGCTGTGCGCGTCCCCGGCCTACCTCGCAAAGCACGGCACGCCGGAGCTTCCCGAGGATCTGCTCGAACACAAGGTCATCCTCTACTCGTTCCTGAGTCATGCGCGCGAATGGCGGCTCGTCGACGAGCAGGGCGAGACCCATGTCGTGCCGCTCAAGGGATCGCTGCAGACGAACAACGGCCTCGTGAATCGCGCCGCATGCCTGTCGGGTGCCGGCATCGTGATGCTGCCCACGTTCTACGTCGGCGAGCAGTTGCGCTCGGGAGAACTCGTGCCGGTGCTCTGCAAGTTCCGGCCGGTCGACATCGCGATCTACGCCGTCTACCCGGAACGCCGCAATCTCTCGCCGAAGGTGCGGGCGTTCGTGGATTTCCTGGCAGAGACATTCGGACCCGAGCCGGCGTGGGAGAAAGGGTGTCTGCTGGATGAGTGACGGGTGACGGGTGACGGGTGATGAAGCAGAGAGAGCCCGGGTCTGCGTCACTCGTCACCCGTCACTCATCCACTTCTCCACCCCATGCACTATCCCTGCCCGCACTCCGTCGCAGTCGCACCATCGCCGGGCACCGACACCCGCAAAGCTGCCTAAGTCCCTGATCCTCTCCCTGGCACTCTGCTTGCACTGCTCCTTCGCGTTTCGATGGAGCGATCAATGGACGGCAGGGCGACCAGACTTCAGTTACTGAACTTCAACACGATTCCGATGCGCACCTTCCACCTCGCGTGGATGGCGTTCTTCGTGTGCTTCTTCGCCTGGTTCGCCGTGGCGCCGCTGATGCCGGTGATCCGCGAGGACCTCGGCCTGACGCGCGATCAGATCGCGAACATCAACATTGCCGCGGTCTGCGTGACGATCTTCATGCGCCTGCTGATCGGTCCGCTGTGCGACCGCTTCGGCGCGCGGCTGACCTACACCTGGTTGCTGGCATTCGGTGCGATTCCGGTGATCGGCATCGCCTTCGCCCAGAGCTACGAAGCCTTCCTGTTCGGCCGGCTCTGCATCGGCGCGATCGGTGCGTCGTTCG
>CAZBKC010000288.1:0-4654 GCA_964492345.1 uncultured Steroidobacter sp.
CCGCCGCGCCAGTGACAGCAGCGCCGCCGATCCCCAATAGCCCTTTGAGGATCGTACGGCGCGATGCTCCGCGCCCGACAAGACGAGTGAGATGATCGAAACGTCGATCGTCCATACTGCAGAACCTTTCCAGCACAGGTTGGCCGAGTGTTTTTTCCTCGTTGCCGTCAGCTTCAAAATGCTCGTGCAGTAATCGTATCAACTCGTTGACAAATTCGGAATGCCATTTCACGCCGATTTCTTAGGAATGGAGTGGACAGGCGCAGTTGTGGCTCCGCAACACGTCGCTTCACTGCGTTCGTTCCGTTTCGCTTCGCCACCGGCTGACACGGAGGTCAGCCGCTACGGAGTCAGTCAGCCGCTACGGGGTTGACCGGCCGCTACGGGGTTGGTCAGCCGCTACGGGGTTGGCGTAGCCGACGCGTGACCGCAGATGTGATGTCGCGCCAACGAAAGCAAGAAGGGAAGGAAAGCATGTTGCACGAAGAGTCGATGGAAGGTTTGGGGCAGGCGATCGAATCGCTGTTCACCCATGAGCCGGTGGCAGTCGGCACGGCGGTGAGCATGGCGGTGACGGGGTCGCTCAGCTATCTGAGTTTTTTCGGCGTGATCGACGACCAGACGATCGGGGCGATGACGGGGTTGCTGACGCTGTGGCTGCCGGTGATCGGCCTGATCCTGCGCAGCCAGTACACGCCATTTGCGCATCGTTAGCCCGCGGAGCAAGGGTGACCCGTCTTTTCAGACTCAAGCCATGGGCGGCAACGATCGCATGAGATCGTCGAGCCAGTGAGTGCCGTTCCTCTGTTCGATGGGAATGGTTCGGGCAGTGGTTGATGCGGCAAGATCGCAAGCAACGGGGTCATTGGAGTCGAAAGCAATGACTCCGCCGGGTTCGAGCAGCTGGGTGAGGACGGATTCGACGGGTTGGCCGAAGGGCGTCGATTGTCCTGTTGTGGAGAGGAGAACCGCAGCGTCGCAGTAGCTGAAACCGAGTCCGTCTTCGATGATGCCCGGAGCGGTGACTTCGGCGACGGCGATTTCGGTGGCAGGGTTGTTGAGGATGGTGTGAATGCCTTCGCCGCCGGTGCGTTTGACGCCTCTCAGCTCCATCTCACCGACGGCGAGACGCGCTTCCGTCGCCAGACCGACCGACTTCCCGCTTGCGCCGATCGCAAGAGCGATCTGCTCGCAGACATCCCCTGCTCCGTGGCCGATGACGGCGATGATGGGAACGCGGACAGGCGTACCGGGAGGAAAGAGCATGTCGATGATGGCGGGACCGGGATCGCGTCCACTTCCCACAGCCGGATACTCCTGGAAATAGGTGTGAAAGCTCGTATTGATGTCGACGATCGCACCGTGGGTCGTCCAGATCGATTCGGAAATGTCACTGGCAATGACATCAACGGCCGCGACGTCAAGTTCTATGACGTTGACGGCCTGCAGGATGATTGCCGCGTTATCGGGATGAATCTCCCCGGTTCGGTCGATCGACATGCCGCCATTAGCGATTCTCGCCGCCTGTTTGAGTGGGATCGGCTGTCCGGCGGCAGGAATGTCGTCGATCGAGAGACCCTGTTTTCCAAGCATGCGAGTTGTCATGGCGTCGATCTCGATCGGTTTCATTGGGTCGGTATCGAGCGAACCCCGGCGCGGGTCTTCATTGGCTTTATCGATCAATTGACGAATCGACGATTGCCCATCTCCCATCACGGCAGCCACGGTGTATTCGCTGACCGAGACAATGCGTCCGCCGACGACCACAATCCGGTACTGGCGGCCCGGCAGGAACTCTTCGACCAGCGCCAGAGCGGTCGAGGTCGCGGTTATCGACTCGTCAAAGTGCCGCCTGAGCTCGTCGTCATTCTCGATTCCGACAGTGATCCCCACCGAATTACCGCCACTGACTGGCTTCAACACAATGGGATAGCCGACGTGTCGCGCCGCTTCGAGTGCATCGTCGACCGTGCGGACGATCGTGCCCCGGGGCACGGGAAGCCCGGCGCTCCGAAGGTAGGCATTCGCCGTTGGCTTGTGCAGGGCTATCGATTCGTTGATCGCTGGGGTCAGGCTTGTTTGCGATCCCCAAATCCGGCGTCGCCACTTGCCGTTGCCGAGCTCAATGCGGGCACCCTGCGGATCGACCCTGCCGACTGGAATGGCGCGCTGCTTCGCGGCGCGCACAATTGCCGCCGCGGTTCCGTCGGGGGTTGTTGAACGAATGACCGAGGACAAGCGGAAGATGGCGTCGCGCAGCGACTGAACCCCATCACCATCGAGCGGCCATCCCTCTGCCACCTGCACGGCGGTTTCCAGAGACAGCCTCCCAACCAGTGGATGGTTGCGCTCGATGACAATGTGAGCCGTTTCCCCGCCATTCGCCGTCGTGGCGACAGAGTTCAGCACATCGACGCCGCCATGTCGCTGGAGATCGATGGCAATTTGTCCAACGACTTCCGCGAAGCTGCGCGCGCCGGATTCACGCAGGGGCAAAGAACCGAGTGAGGCAAACGGGGCAGGACACGACTGAAGAAGCTGCCTTATTGGGGATAGGTCTGACTGCAGAACCGTGTCAGAGGGCGCCGGATCGCGATGCATGACCGCAACTGAACATGCATTGCCGAACCAGACATTTGGTCCCGGATGATCGGTTATCGAAAGATTGCGCATTGCCGACCATGACGAAGCACGCGGGTTCGGAGCATCACCCGGGTATGCGGGCGACGCTCCAGAATTCACGTTGCCCGCTCGTCAGTTCAAGAAGCAGGTGCCTCCGGACGAGCAAAAGTCGAGAGAGCCGTTACAGCAAGACACGCCCGTGTTGCATGGTCCATCATCTCTCGGTACACAGGAAGCACAGATTCGACCGGTCGTCAGGCAGACCAGTCCACTATTGCAGTCAGACGTCTGCGAGCACGTGCATCCTTCCGTACGGCAGGGCGGCGCCGTGGTTGAGGTGGTCGTCGCGGAGGGTTGACATCTCAGGACGCCACTCCCATCGTCCGCACAAGTGTCCCCGGCGCAGCAGTCCCCTTCGCTGCATGTGAACCCGGCTGGTCGGCACCCACACGTTGCTTTGGAGTTGCAGGTTATCTCCCCGCAGCAGTGCAGCGGTCCATTGCAGGGTCCACCGACGCCACTGCATCCAGCCGCGCACATGTTGCTGATGCAATAGCCAGAGCAGCACGGCGGTCCGCCGGCTGCGCAGTCGGTCGCGCCGACCGGCAGACATTCGGGTGTCGTCGTGGTCGTCGATGTCGTGGTCGAGGTTGTGGTGGTCGTGGTTGGGGCGACGCAGATGTGCGATTCCTGCGCTGGACCGACTTCGCCACTCGGAGCCTCGACGCAGATCTGACCAGCCGCGCAGCAAACCTGATCGCAACAGATCTCGCCAGCCGAGCCGCAGACGACGTCGTTCAGAACAGGAACGCAGGCGCCGGCGTCGCAGGTCCAGCAGGCGGCGTCGGTGCCGGGGTTGTCCGCGGCGCAGTCGGCAGCGTCGCAACACGCGCCTGCGGGACGGCAGGCGCCGGGAGTCTCACTGATGATCGGGCAGCACTTCGGCGTACTGCCATCGCAGCAGACATGCTCGCCGGAGTCGACATGGCAGACGGTGCCGCCGGTCGGACAGCAGGTCGCCTTGGCGACTTCGATCGGATGGCCATTGAGATTGAGCCACCCGAACTCCTCGTCCCAGAAGGGACCCTGAACCGGGTTGAAGCAGGCGCCATCACAGCACTGGTTGTCGCAGGCCAGATGGGCCGGACAGCACATCTCTTCCTCGACATTGGGACCTTCGGGGAAGACCCTGGTCAGGCAGGTGTGGTCGGCGGCGCAACATTCACGATCGCAGCAGAGATACGCGGAATACTGCGACGCGAAGGCTGACACGCAACATTCGTGACCGCAGACATGACCGGTGCAACAGATCGCCTGGTTGCCGGAGCGGGCGCAGGTTCCTGTGGGACAGCAAACGGTGCTGTTTGGGCATTGTTGCTGACCGGCGGGGCAGGGCGTGGTGGTCGTGGTGGGTGGTGGAGCGGGAGGACGTGTGGTTGGAGGCGGGACGGTTGGACGCGTGGCGATGGCGCGAGCGTCGGCGTGGTCAGCGACGAGCGAGCCGGTCGCCGCGGCGCCGCCGATGCCGAGCAATCCCTTAAGGACCGAGCGGCGAGAGGACCCACTCGCGAACGCACGGACCAGAGAATCGAAGCGTCGTCCATCCATCGCCAGTCCACCCCCGACCAAAGAACGCCGACATGCGCCCCAGAAAAATCGTATCCGCGATTTCCAGTGTGAGAGTTCAACTAATCTGGATAGTATCACCGCGCGGGCGTCGTGAGAATACCCGCGCCAGGATTCTGTCCGGCACGTTACATGAGTTGAGGATTCTCCGAACCAGACGCCTTTCTGTCAGGTTCGATCGTGAGGGAACACCGATGGCCGGTCATGACGGGATGAGGAGGTGAGATTGGGACGGGAATGCGGGCGAGGTTGACCCGGACCAACCCCTATCCCCCGGCCCCTTTCCCCTCTGCGGAGGGGTAAGGGGAGGAGTAGGTGAGATTGGGACGGGAATGCGAGCGTGGTTGACCTGGACCAACCCCTATCCCCCGGCCCCTTTCCCCTCTGCGGAGGGGTAAGGGGAGGA
>CAZBKC010000288.1:4754-4824 GCA_964492345.1 uncultured Steroidobacter sp.
GAGCGTGGTTGACCTGGACCAACCCCTATCCCCCGGCCCCTTTCCCCTCTGCGGACGGGAATGCGAGCGT
>CAZBKC010000289.1:0-4792 GCA_964492345.1 uncultured Steroidobacter sp.
CACGCGGAACACGCCCATGCGTCCGACGAAGGGATCGATGCTGATCTTGAATACGTGCGCAACCACGTGTTTCGTCGCATCCGGCGTGACCTGCACGCGCTGCGCTGCATCGCCTTCGCCCTTGAGAAACGGCGGTGGATTGCCTTCGAACGGATTGGGCATCAGCCGTGCAATGATCTCCAGCAGCTGCGGAACTCCGGCACCCGTCTCCGCCGAGACGAAACAGACCGGGATCAGATGACCTTCCCGCAGCGCCCGCTCAAAAGGGTCGTGGAGTTGCTCCGGCGTCAGTTCTTCGCCCTGCTCGAGGTACAGCGCCATCAGCTCTTCGTCGACTTCCACCACCTGATCGATGATCTCGGTGTGCGCCGTAGCGACCGACGAGAAATCCGGCATTGCATCGCCCGGCTTGAAAAAGCAGTCGACGACGTTGCGTCCGCCATCGCAGGGAAGATTCAGTGGCAGGCATTCGCGACCGAAAGTTTCGCGCAATGCCGCAAGCAACAGTTCGGCGTTGGCATCGCGGCTGTCGATCTTGTTCACCACGATCACGCGGCACAGATCGCGATCGCGCGCGAAATCCATCATCCGTTGCGTCATGGGTTCGATGCCATTGACCGCGCTGACGACCACGGCCGTCGTTTCGACCGCTTCGAGTACGGTGAGCGCGCGACCGGCGAAGTCGGGATAGCCAGGCGTATCGATCAGGTTGACGCGCGTGCCGGCGGTTTCGAAATTCACGATGGCGGCATCGAGGGAATGACCGAGTTGCTTCTCCTGGGGATCGAAATCGCAGACCAGCGTGCCACGTTCGTGACTGCCCCGGCTGCGGATGGCACCAGCCTGCAGCAGCAGGTGCTCGGTGAGCAGGGTCTTGCCTGCGCCTGCCTGCCCGACGAAGGCAATGTTGCGAATGTCCGCAGTGGAGTGAGCCATCGTGCCATCCTCCCGGAGAATCGGTCTTCGCGCCGGGCGAGGATACTCCCGGACCCGTTGCGGGGCGGATAGCGGATAGTGACTAGGCGATGCCGCGCGGGAAGATTGAGCCGGAGAAGACGTGCGCTTACCCTATCCCCACCGGCCTTCGTCGACATCTCGATAATGACAACAGCCAAGCGCGCCCTCATCGTGGATGACTCGAGATCCGCCCGAGTCATTCTCAGCCGGATGCTGGAGGCCTACGACCTCCAGGTCGACACCGCAGAATCGGCGGAACAGGCGCTGGAGTACCTGCGCCAGAATCGTCCGGACGTGGTCTTCATGGATCACCTGATGCCCGGCATGGACGGCTTCCAGGCCATTCAGGCGATCAAGAGCAACCCGGACACGGCGACCATCCCGGTCATGATGTACACCTCGCAGGAAGGCGAACTGTATGTCAGTCAGGCGCGCGCGCTCGGCGCCGTCGGCGTGCTGCCGAAGACCGTCAAGCCGGGCGATGTGTCCCGCGTTCTGTACCAGCTGCATCTGCTGCCGGAGCGTCGCGAAGGACGATCCAACCTGTTCGACGCCGTGGAAGAGGTCGGCGACAAACCGGTCGGGCGGACGGCTCCGGCGATGCTGCGCACGGGTGCGCAACCCGTCGTACGTATCGAACGCGAGCCGAGCACCCAGATGGGCGAGGTCGAGCGGGCCGTTCGCGATGCCATTGCACCGGCCATGCGCGAATACAACGCGGAGCTGCGCCGCTATATCGCGGCCAGCATCGAAGTGCTGACGCGCAAGATCGCCGCCGAAACCAGGCCCGCTGCTGCGGAGACAATGACGGCAACGGAACAGACTTTCGGATCGCCCGAGCCAGCGCCTATCCGCTGGCCTCTCCTCGCTGCCGCCGCCGCTGTCGCGCTGGTTCCCACACTCGTACTGGCATTCCTCCAGCTGCAGACCGCCAGATCAACGCAGTCGCTGATGCAGTCGAACGCCCACCTGGCTTCGATAGTGGAAGAACAGCAGGCACAACTCGCAGCGCTGCAGGACGCAGCGCGCGTTGCGAGCACAGTGCCGACTGCCACGATGGCTGCATTCGCCACCAGCAATCGCGAAACGGTTCCCTACGGCGAGCCGCCCCTGTCGGGCAGCCGGCTGGAACGATTGCGCGAAATCCTCGACTCGCTGCGGGCGGGAGGATTCAAGGGCCGGGTTCGCACGACAACCTACGCCGGAGAGTTCTGCCTGACCGGCAACGGCATCGAGGGTTACTCGATGGCTGCCGACGATCTGCCAGTGAAGCGCTGCGATGTCCTCGGCAACCCCTTCGACGACAGCCTCACCGCGGCACAGCGCCAGTCGCTGGGTTTTGCGAATCTGGCGGCGAGCATTCCCCAGGAGACCGGCAACGCCCTTTCCGTGGAAGTCGCCCATGGCGGACGAACTGCCGCGGTGCCGTACCCCGAGGGCGAGGCACTGACGAAGACGACGGCGGGTGAATGGAATCGCATTGCTGCGCAGAACAATCGGGTGGAATTCACGATGGAGGCGGAGTGAGGGAGGAGCGTGTGACGAAGGTCACGAAAGTGACGAAAGTCACGAGGGCCGAAAATGATGCAACGATCGCCATTCGCTTCTGACCTTCGTCACTCACGTCACTTTCGTCACCCTCGTCACCTTCTCTCATGACCTTCCTCATCTACGGTGCCAGCGGCTACACCGGCGAACTGATCGCCCGGGAAGCCGTGCGGCGCGGGATGAAGCCTGTGCTTGCGGGACGCTCGAAGGAGAAGATCGGCAGGCTGGCTGCTGAGCTTGGTTGTCCGAGCGCCGTCTTCGGTCTCGACGATCACACCTCGCTCGTCTCCACCCTGTCCGGCGTCGCAGCGGTACTGCATTGCGCGGGCCCCTTCTCGGCCACTGCCCGATCAATGTTGCAGGGCTGCCTCGCCACGCACGTTCACTACTTCGACATCACGGGCGAGATCCCGGTGTTCGAACTCGCGCACAGCGTGCATGACAAGGCTGTGCGCTCCGGCATCTCGTTGTGCCCAGGCGTCGGCTTCGATGTCGTGCCGACGGACTGCCTCGCGATCAGGCTCAAGGAGGTGCTGCCCGATGCGACGCATCTCGCGCTGGGTTTCGACAGTCGTTCGGGACTCAGCAAGGGCACGGCGAAGACATCCATCGAGGCCAGTGCCGGGGGTTCGAAGATACGGCGCGACGGCCAGATCGTCAGCGTACCGCTCGGCTCCCAGCAACGACGCATCGACTTCGGCAACGGCGAACGGCTGGCCGTCGGCATTCCGTGGGGGGATGTCAGTACCGCCTACTACAGCACCGGCATTCCCAACATCGAAGTCTTCACGGCGACCTCGCCGCAGGCGCTCACACGGATGCGTCGCGCCAATCTGCTGCAACCGCTGCTGCGCTCGCGTGTGGTCCAGGCCCTGGCGAAATTCGGCATCGATCGACGCCTGCAACCGCCGACCGAAGCGCAGCGCGCCAGCAATCCCAGTTTTGTCTGGGGCGAAGCGCGCAATGCTGCGCACAAAACGGTCACGGCACGCGTGGTGACTGCGAATGGCTACGCCCTGACTATCGCCTCTTCACTGGCTATCATCGGCCGCGCGCTGGTTTCGCCGCCACCGCCGGGCTTCGCCACACCGGGCATGCTGCTCGGCGCGGACTTCGTCAGTACGCTGCCCGGTTCCTCGCCCATCCGCATCGACGCATGACCGACAGTCTCACCGCCTCGCTCAGCAGTTCGCCTTCTTCCGACCCCGCCGGCTTCAATCCACCCGCCTGGCTCGCGAACGCACATCTGCAGTCCATCCTGCCGAGCCTGAGACTGCGGCGCCCCTGGCTCATGCGGCGCGCCCGCGAACTGCTGGCCTGCTCGCAGGATCAGGTCCTCGATTGCGGCGATGGCGTGCGGCTGCTGGGCCACCATTCCAGTCGCGCCAGTGCCGGGCACGAGCCGGCGCGCGACCTGGTGATTCTGCTGCACGGCTGGGAAGGCTGTGCCGACTCGCTGTATGTGCTGTCGCTCGGCAGTTACCTGTTCGCCCGCGGCTGCGACGTCTTCCGGCTGAATTTCCGCGACCACGGCCCTACGCATCACCTGAATCAGGACATCTTTCACTCGTGCCGTCTGGACGAAGTCGTCGGGGCCGTACGCGCGATCCAGCAGCAGCACGTCGACCAGCGTGTCACGCTCGCTGGTTTTTCACTCGGTGGGAATTTCGCGTTGCGCGTGGCCGCCCGCGCGCCCGCAGCAGGCATCCCGCTGGAGCGGGCGATCGGCGTCTGTCCCGTCTTGCGCCCGCACAGCACCATGGACGTACTGGAGAACGGCCCCTTCATCTATCACCAGTACTTCGTCGACAAGTGGAAGCGCTCGCTGCGCATCAAACAGCAGCTCTTTCCCCAGCTCTACGATTTCCGCCCGATCTTCGCGCAACGGAGCATCCGTACCATGACCGAGGTGCTGGTCGAGCGTTACAGCGAATTTGCGAGCCTCGATGCCTACCTCAATGGCTACGCCATCGTCGATCATGTACTGGAACGGCTGGAAATCCCGAGCCACATCCTGTTCGCCCTGGACGATCCCATCATTCCGGCGGCTGATCTGAAACACCTGGCACGCAATCCCAACCTGCACATCAACGCCCTCCCGCACGGCGGCCACTGCGGCTTCATGGATCGCTTCAACGCAGAAAGCTGGGCGGATCGGCAGATCGGTTCGTTGCTGGGGCTGGGCTGAGAAGAGAGAGAGAACAGGAATCGGAATATCTCCACGGGGGATACGGGGAGCACGGGGCTCGGAAGGAAGACCTTCTTTCCCCGTGCTCCCCGTGTCCCC
>CAZBKC010000290.1:0-4784 GCA_964492345.1 uncultured Steroidobacter sp.
CCGCGAAAGCCGGCAAGAGCTTCGTCGTCGAACTCATCAAGAACATCACCGCCGCCAAGGCCGCACGCCCGCAGCCGCCCGCGCAGTTCCTGCGCGATGAAATGCGCGAGCATCATCGCCTGCGCGAACTCAACGTGTTGACGCAGGAAGAGTACGAGGCCAGCAAGGCGCGCATACTCGCTGCGCATAGCTGAGCATGGACGCCAGAGAACGGAGGCCGCGAAAGACCGCATAAAGGAACAGGGATTTCAAATGATCAGAAGGGAAACTCATTCTTTATGCGGTCTTTAGCGGCTCTTTAGTCTTCCCCGGGATTGTTGCCACCCGACAATCGCGCGACATCGATGACGGCCCGGATAGGCAGATGATCCGACGCCCGCCGCGACGTCTCGCTGCGATGAACCGTCACCGACTGCAATGCGACGCGCGGTTTCACCCAGATCCGTGTGAGAGCGAGACAAGGCGCGAATGAAGGAAACGCGACGGGCGCAGGCGGTTCGCCGAACGCGCGATGCGCTTCCCGTAACGTGGCCGCGGACCGATACCACTCGTTCATGTCGCCGAGCAGGATCGTTGGCGTATTCGGAGGCGATTCGGCGAGGTGTGACATGAGCGCACGCCACTGAATGCGACGCTCGCTGCGGCTCAACCCCAGATGCGTCGCGATGACACGCAGCGGTTGACCCGCGACTTCGACCTGCACATCGAGCGCGCCCCGGGGTTCGAACCACGAGTGGCTGAGATCGTGACGACGCACATTCAGGACCGGCAGTCGCGTCAGAATCGCGTTTCCGTACTCTCCCGTGCGACGCACGATCCGCAGCCCCGGCACCGCTTCCATCCTGAGGTCACGCGCAAACCGCTCCAGCTGCAGGGACTCTTCGTGCTCGCCCGGCTGATTGTCGACTTCCTGGAGCGCATAGAGATCGCAGTCCAGCTCCCTGAGGACGCGCACGATGCGCGAGGCGCTGCAACGCCGATCGAGGCCGACGCCGCTGTGAATGTTGTAGGACGCGACGGTGAGCGTGCCGGCAGTGGACGAACGATGCGCCGCGCCGGTGTCAGGCGGCGCTGGTGCGACCGACACCATGATCCGCAGCGTTCCCTTTACCGCTGCCACCGGCAGCCGATCGCATCTGCTCCACCGATGCGAGCAGCCAGCGACGCACCCACCACGTCGCCACGATCATGACCAGTACGACGACGGCGATCAGCCAGTAGTTGATGCTGCCGGTATCTTCGAGCGCGGCATGGAGCTGGTCGCCGAACACGGTGGCGACGAGCGTGCCGGGCAGCAAGCCGATGGCAGAGCCGAGCATGAAGTGCCACAGCTTGATGCCGACCGCGCCGGCCACTACGCCTTCGACACTGAAGGGCGCGAGCGGCACGAGGCGCAGCGCAGTGATCGCAATCAACCCCCGCAGGCGCAACACCTGGATGATGTCGTTGAGCTTGCGACCCGCCATGCGCCGCACGGTATCGCGATCCAGTTGCTGGCCCGCGGCGTAGGTCACCCAGGCTGCGAACTCCAGCCCGATCATCGCGTAGGCAAATCCCATCCAGGGACCGAAGGCGATCACCGCGAACAATGTGATGGGCGACCGGGGAAACATGGTCAGGCACGCCGGCGTATAGGCCAGCGTCGTGACGATCGGTGCCCACCAGTGGCTGCCGAATTCGCGTGCCCAACCGACGATGCGGCGTGCATCCAGCAACCCGGAGGCCGGCGTCAACTGCCATACCGCGGTGAGTCCCGCCAGCACAGCGACGATGACCGCAATCTTTCCCCATGCCGGTCCTGCCGCGGGCGCAGCGGCTTCGAGCGAATCGTCGGCGCTGAAGATCTTGCCCAGTTCGGCAAGACTCACGGGTTGCTCGGGATCGGCGACGCTCAGCACGTTCAACAACCCATCGGGCGTCTGTGCTCCGCCTTCGAGATCGCGCAGCGTCCGCTGTTCCTGTCGGAGCTGATCCATCGCCGTCTGCAACAGGCCAGTGCGATCGATGACTTCCTGCACGGCCTCGGGCGACTGTCCCAGATGTTCGCCAAGCAATGCGGCCCGCAGTCCGCGGATCGCCTGCTGCACGTCCTCGCGACCTGCCGCCGCGATCGTCAGATCGCACTCGGTGTCCAGTCCCATGGACCGGTTTGCGATGTTGGCGGAGCCGATGCGCGCAATCGCGTCGTCGACGATGATCAGTTTCGAATGAATGTCGATGCACGTACCTTCCTTGAGCCCGTCGATATAGGGATAGACCACACGCAGACGCCCATGCCCGTCGGCAGCCTTCAGCCGCTCGATCAGGCGTGTTCGCAGAGCCTCCATGGTCATTTCTTCCAGCCAGCCATGGCTGAGCTTGCGCAGCACCACGACGATCTCCGGCCCATCCGCTTCCAGCAGGCGGGCTTCGAGCGCATCGCCGATCTTCTCGCTGGTGAAGTACTGGTTCTCGATATAGATGCTGCGGCGTGCCGCCGCGATCATGTCGACATACAACGCTTCGACTTCCCGTGTCCCGCCATGACCGTTCACGGGCGGCGACGTGCATGAAATCGCCACCGGCACGTCATGCAGATCGGCCGTGAGTCCGTCCGGCCATCGCGATCCGCTGCGATCCGGCGCCGCACGCCGGCGTCGCGCCCACTCCATCCGGCGTGCCGCGGTCGGCCGCTGCAGTTTCTCGCCCGTCGCAATACGCCAGCGTTCGCGCACCAGATCGCCCAGCGCCGATGCGGCATCGCCCTCCACCGCCATCATCAGATCGTGAAACGGCGGATACGGTGTTCCTTCAGTCACCCGATGCTCGTTGTCGGCGGCATGCGCGCACGTGTCCCAGCGCCGACAAGTGAGATCGATGCCCCCGTTGAAGGCCACCACATCGTCGACGACGACGACTTTCTGATGATGAGAACCGCCGGTCGGATGCGTGTTGTCGTAACGGAAATGCACGCGCCGATGCGGCTTCCAGCCGAGCCCATAGATCGGCGCCCACTCGCGGTCCATGCCGAAGATCATGGGGTAGTCCCAGATCAGGATGTGGATCTGCAGATCGCGGCGTTCGCGGGCGAGCTGATTGAGAAAAGTCCCGAGTTCGAGATCGCGGTCCGGTCCGTCATCGCCGCAGAGCAGTCGCGTGCGACTGTGAAAATCCCAGCCAGTGATCAGGATCGAGCGCTGCGCCTTGCGTGCTGCAGCAACGAACGCCTGGAAATACGCCGCACCGTCGATGAGGAACGCCGTACGCGATGCCTGCTCGACCCGCCAGCAGTTGCGTCCCGGCTCGAACAGGGAGGGCGCGCGCGCTGGTGCGGCGCGAAGCGCTGGATTGATATTTCCCGCTGACATTGTCGGAAAAACGCTTCGCCCTACGTTGCGGTTCCGGCATCGATCAGAGCCGGAGTTCACACAGAGGGAGAACACAGAGTTAAATGGCACTAAGAAATCTCTGATTTACCTCTTGTTCGTCATTCCCGCGAAGGCGGGAATCCATGCTCGATTTCAGAGCTGGATCCCCGCCTGCGCGGGGATGACGGACTTAACTTTGTGCCATTCCACTCTGTGATCTCTGTGAAATCTTCCCGTTTCAGTACCCGCGACTGACATCGACGACGGACAGCATGCGTTCGCCCGCGATGTAGCGACGCAGGTTTTCCCGCGTGACGATCACCTGGGCCTCGAAGCCGAGATCGGAATCGTTGGCGACGTGCGGCGTGATGATGACGTTCGGCGCCTGCCAGAGCGGATGATCCGGCGGCAGCGGTTCGGGATCGGTGACGTCGAGACCCGCACCGGCAATCTGTTTGTTCTTCAATGCATTCACCAGTGCCGCGGTATCGACGCTGCCACCGCGCGCGACATTGATGAAGTACGCGCCGGACTTCATGCGACTGAAGAAATCCGCGTTGAAGATGCCGCGCGTCTGAGGTGTCAGCGGCGCCGTATTGACGACGAAGTCCGCCTCGCCGGCAAGTTTCGGCAGTTCTTCCGGCAATCCGATGTAGCTCACGAAGTCGGGGCCCGTGCGTCCGCTCGCGCGCGTGGCGATCACCTTCATGTCCAGCGCATGCGCACGCTTTGCGACTTCGCTGCCGATTCCGCCGAGTCCGACCACCAGCATGGTCTTGCCCTTGACGACCGCCATGCGGCCCGGCGGCGTCACACGCTTCCATTCATGCTTCGCCTGCTGCGGAATGTAGAGATCGAGTCCGCGCGTGAATGCGAGCGTCATGGCCATGACGTGCTCGGCGATGATGGGGCCACCGATGCGCTGCATGTTGGTCACGAGGATGTTGCGTTCCTTCACGCCCGGCACGGAGACACAGTTCTCGACGCCCGCGGACACGAAGTGAATCCATTGCACCGATTTTCCGGCGGCAATCACCTCGGCGTTGCAGATGCCGAACAGCGCGTCGGCATCCTGCGCCTGCTTCGCTGCTGCGCCGGGCTGCGCCGCGACGAACTCGATGTCGGGATGGGCGGGTCGCAGTTCGTCGATCATCCCGGCAACGAAGCCGCCCACCAGGATCTTTTTCGGCTTGCGCCAGCCCGGGCGTTCCTTGACCGGTTCGGTACCCTGTTCGAGCTGGTAGCGTTCGATGACTTCGTCGGTCGCGCGATCGGCGGCCCAGGCGGGCAACACGACGAATGCGGTCAGCAGGGCGGCGAGACAGGGGATCGGGCGCATGCGGGTTCTCCTTATCAGCTCATGCACAGAGTAACTGGATCTGCTGGTGCAGGCGCCCCCACCCCGGCCCTCCCCCGCTGCGCGGAGGAGGGGGTCAG
>CAZBKC010000291.1:0-4770 GCA_964492345.1 uncultured Steroidobacter sp.
TGAATCGATCCTGGAACACCATGATGGTGTCGAAGGCGACCGAGCCACAGATCAATGCGCGCTTGCTTGGATTCGTCATTCAGCGTTCGAAAGATAGATAGCGGAAAGCGCCGGACCGGTACGTTCCGGCCGCGGGATTGTAAGGGAACTCCGTCGTCGTCCGAAGAGCGATTTCGACGCGCCTGCTCCCATGTAGCGGCATCGCGCTGCGGAAAGCCGCAAGCCGGGCATGAGCTCATAACCTGCAGGGCCGGAAAAATCCGCCACTGCGGTACCGCGATCCACTGCCGTTGCTGCTGATTCGCGGGTTTTTCAGGGTCTGAGCCCGCTCACTGCCGGCCGGGATGAGGCGTTCCCCGAGACGGACCCTGCATCGACGGACGCTGCGCCGAGGGATGCATTAACCAGTGCGCCTCAGCGTACTTCAGGTTGGTTATCGCCCTTGCCGGCAGCTGTGGCTCCGGTACCCCTGCGCAGGGACCCGGTAACAGTCATCCGTATCAACGACGATGCGCGCCATCGCGTCCTGGGCTACTTACTTCGGTCATCGAACTGAAACCCTGCGGGCGCCTCAGGCGTTAGGGATTCAGTCGCCAGCCCGGAAACGGGCGTTTCGCCGCTACGAAGCAACGCAGATCGATGACCGACGTGGACGCATACCAGCAGATACCGGAAAGACATAATCCGTCCGAAGACGGCAACGGGTCAGCAGTCCCTGCCGTGTCCGAAGTGTCGATTCTCCTGGTTGAAGATGAAGGGATCGTCGCCCAGGATCTGCTCGAAACCCTGTCGAGATGCGGTTACCACATCGCGGGCGTGGCCAGCGAGGGCGTCCAGGCCGTTTACATGGCGGAAGAGCTGCGGCCGCAGCTGCTCCTCATGGATGTCGGCCTGCGCGGAGAAATCGACGGCATCCAGGCCGCACAGATGATCCAGGAACGCACGAACATCCCGGTGATCTTCCTGACCGCCCATCGCGATCTGGAGACGCTTGAACGCGCGGTTCAGATCGGTCCGCTCGGTTATCTCGTGAAGCCCTTTCAGGAAGTGGAACTGCGTTGCGCCATCGAGGTGGCCATCCACAAGCATCGCGCGGAAATGGCGACACGCGAGCGCGAGGAAATACTGCGACGGAATGCGGACCTGCTGACGAACCTGTCGCTCGTCGATGAGTTGACCGGGCTGCGCAACCGGCGGGGTTTCTTCGAGCTGGCCGAGCAGGCTCTCAAGAGCGCCCGCCGCGAACGCCATCTCCTCGGACTCTTTTTCGTGGACTTGAACGGCCTCAAGCAGATCAACGACACCCTCGGGCACCGGATGGGCGACCAGGCGCTACGGGAAACGGCCGATGTGCTGCGCAATACCTTTCGCGAAGCCGACATCGTCGCGCGCCTCGGCGGCGACGAGTTCGTCGCACTGGCCCACGTTCAACAGGACACGAGTGCGTTGCGCGAACGGCTTCGCGAGCAGCTGTCGCTGCTGAACTGCTCCCAGGACCGCCCCTACACGCTGGACGTCAGCATCGGCACGACCCTCGTGAATGCCGCCTCCGACGAGTCGATCGAAGAACTGATCGCCCGCGCCGACGCCGACATGTACGAAGAAAAACGCGCCTCGAGCGGCATCCGCTACGTCGGTCAGTGGGACGGCACGCAATTCATCCCTTGACGGTCCGCTGACGAGGCGTGCCGGCGGACTGACTTAAGATGCGCGGCCATCTCATCAGCCCCCCACTGCCGTGAAACCGACGTCACCTTCCGCCCGCGATCCCCTGCAATGGCTTCGTATCGTCCTGGACCGCGATCCGGGCCGGCTGTTTCTGCGGACCGCAGACGGTCGCGACTACAGCTACGAGAGCTTCGATCGCCTGGCGAACCGCATCGCCCGCGTGCTCGCGGAACTGGGCGTCGTCGCCGCAGACCGCGTCGCTGTGCAGGTCGACAAATCACCGCAAGCGATTGCGCTCTATCTGGCCTGCCTGAAGGTCGGCGCGGCATTCGTCCCCCTGAACACGGCCTATACGCTCGCGGAATTCGACTACTTCCTCAAGGACGCCGATCCGCGCGTTGCGGTGATTCGACCGCCGACGCTGCAGGCGGTCGGCTCGCTCGGCGCCTCCGCGCACCTGGAGACGCTCGGCATCGCCGGCGATGGCTCGCTGATGGAGCGGGCATCGCGATACAGCGATGAATCGTTTACGCCGTTCAGCGGTGATGAACACGCACTCGCGGCGCTTCTGTACACGTCCGGCACGACCGGCCGGTCGAAAGGCGCGATGCTGACGCGCGGCAATCTGGCCTCCAACGCCGCCACGCTCGTCACCGCCTGGAAATTCACTGAAACCGATGTCCTGTTGCACGCATTGCCGATCTTCCATGTCCATGGGCTGTTCGTCGCTGTGAACACCGTGCTGGCCTCCGGCAGCGCCATGCTGTTCCTGCCGCGCTTCGATGCTGACGAGGTCGTGCGACAGCTACCCCATGCAACCGTGATGATGGGCGTGCCGACCTTCTATACGCGCCTGCTCGATCACACGGCGCTCGATCGCGGGACGGTCCGCACAATGCGGCTGTTCATTTCCGGCTCGGCGCCGCTGTTGCCGGAAACGCATCGCGAGTTCGAGCGACGCACCGGCCATGCGATCCTGGAACGCTACGGCATGAGCGAGACGCTCATGAACACCTCGAATCCCTGCGACGGCGAGCGCATTCCCGGCTCGGTGGGGCCGGCTCTGCCAGGAGTCGAAGTGCGTATCGCCGATCCAGACTCCGGCGCGGTCCTCGCGGAGCCGGATGCGATCGGCATGATCGAGGTGCGCGGTCCGAATGTCTTCCGCGGCTACTGGCAGATGCCGGAGAAAACCTCACAGGAATTCCGCAGCGACGGCTTTTTCATCACCGGCGACCTCGGGCGCATCGATGCCAGCGGCTACGTACACATCGTCGGACGCGGCAAGGACCTGGTCATCACCGGCGGCTACAACGTGTATCCGGTCGAGGTGGAAGCCGAAATCGATGCGATTCCCGGCGTCATCGAAAGCGCCGTCATCGGGCTGCCGCATCCGGATTTCGGCGAGGGCGTTACCGCAGTCGTTGTGAAACACAGCGATGCAACGATCGACGAAGCCTCGGTGCGCCATGCGCTGGAAACCCGCCTGGCAAAATTCAAGCTGCCGAAACGTGTGATCTTCGTCGACGAGCTGCCGCGCAACACGATGGGAAAAGTTCAGAAGAATGTGCTGAGGGAGAGCTATCAGAAGATTTATCGGTAACCGACTGGATGCAGGCAGGAACAGTCAATGCGGGAGTTTCGCCAGATCACGAATGGACAGCGCGCGCACATTCCTCGCGAGCGGAAGAGACACCATGAAAATTCGGTGACAGAGACCGAATTTTCATGGTGCTTCCCGTCACTGGATATACCACCTCCGTCGATGTCCAGTCTTCGCCCTGATTCTGCTTCATGCTGCTACCACGCTCACCTTGTTGTCGTTCGCCGGCCTGCGAAGACTCTATGCTACCGTTTGCCCCACACCCCTCCTCGACCCTGTCAACCAGAGGACATTCGTCATGTCCGAACTCACCAACCCCGCGATCGATCTCATCATCGTTCCCCCGACGCGCGATCTCGGCGGCTTCGAAGTACGGCGCGCGCTGCCGAGCCGGCAGCGTCAGATGGTCGGACCCTTCATTTTTCTCGATCAGATTGGACCGGCACAGTTCCCCGCAGGTCAGGGCATCGACGTGCGTCCGCACCCGCACATCGGGCTCGCGACGGTCACGTATCTGTTTTCCGGCAGCCTCATGCACCGCGACAGCGAGGGTAACGAGATCGAAATCACGCCCGGTGCGATGAACCTGATGATGGCCGGCCGCGGCATTGCGCATTCGGAGCGCACGCCGGTCAGTGCGCGTGCGGCGTCTTCGGAACTCTTCGGCATGCAGAGCTGGCTGGCGCTGCCGACGGCACATGAAGAATCGGCTCCGTCTTTCCAGCGATTCACCGCGGATCGGTTGCCGCTCGTCGAAGACCGCGGGCTGCATGCCCGCGTCATTGCAGGTGCGGCCTTCGGCCAGCGCTCGCCGGTCGCGACGGCATCCGAATGGCTGTATGCCGAGGTCGTCCTGCAAGCCGGCGTCAGCGTGCCGTTCGACACCAGCCAGGAGGAGCGCGGCATCTACGTCGCCGAGGGCGAAATCGAAATAGCGCGCGAAATCTTCGCGGCGCCGCAATTGCTGGTGCTCAGGCCCGGCGACCCCATCACCGTCACCGCGACCCGCCCCTCGCGCCTCATGTTCCTCGGCGGCGTGGGCATCGACGGTCCGCGCTACATCTGGTGGAACTTCGTTTCGTCGAGCAAGGAACGCATCGAGCAGGCGAAGGCCGACTGGCAAGCGGGGCGTTTCAAGGCGGTACCCGGTGAAACGGAATTCATTCCGCTGCCGGACCTGTAGCGGACGATCCGTCGTCCGTTGCTGCAACTGAATCCGGAACTGGCCGCGGCGCACGGTGAAATCAGATCGCTGGTGAAAGCTGCGCCGAGCGAGTCAGCCGACGAGGCCGAACGGTTGCACGCACGACACCAGTGGTCGATGCGGGCGAAGCACGAGCATCGATGACGGATTGCTGCTGTTTTCTTCCTGTGGGGGCGGGCTTTAGCCCGCCCTTGGGCCGGCTAAAGCCCAATGGCACTGCATTAGGCCGAACGAGCCAAATTCTCGTATTCCGTCATCCCCGCGCAGGCGGGGATCCATGTCTCGAAAACAAGAT
>CAZBKC010000292.1:0-2128 GCA_964492345.1 uncultured Steroidobacter sp.
CGATGGCGTAGGGCAGGCCGACGCCGAGGGCACGGATTTCGACGGGAAACAGTTCGGCCTTCACCACCGCGCTGATGGAGCTGTACATCGATGAGATGAAGAGGGCCGTCATCACCAGCGCGAACGCAGTCCACGCATCCTGGGCGCGCTCCAGCGCAGTCAGCAGCGGGAGCGTCGTGAACAGGGCGAGTACTCCGAACGTGACCAGCATCGGTCGGCGTCCCACCCGGTCGGACAGCGCGCCCATGATGGGCTGCAGCAACATGAATATGAACAGGCTGCCGGCCGAGACCAGCGTCGATTCGCCCCTGGTCAGACCGACCGTGTTCACCAGGAATTTCTGCATGTAGTTGGTGAACACATAGAAGAACAGCGTGCCGCCCATGGTGAGTCCGATGACGGTCAGCGTTTCGCGCGGATGGCGCAGCAGCGCGCGCATATCGCCGGCATCGCGATGCTTCGACCGTGCGTTGGTGAACGATTCCGTCTCGGACAGATTGCGTCGCAGCCACAGAGCGACGAGCGCGGCCGCAGCGCCGATGAAGAACGGAATGCGCCAGCCCCACGCGTCGAGTTGCTCGGCGCTGAGGAAGACGAACTGCAACAGCAGCAGCACGGCCAGCGCCAGCAACTGGCCCATGACCAGAGTGACGTAGAGGATGCCGGAATAGAAGCCGCGATGTTCCTTCGCCGCGATCTCGCTCATGTAGGTGGCGCTGGTTCCATATTCGCCGCCGACGCTGAAGCCCTGCAGCACACGTGCGATCACCAGGAGTGTCGGTGCTGCGATACCGATGGTGGCGTAGCCTGGCGTGATGGCGATCAGCAGTGAACCGGCGCACATCAGTACCACCGACAATGTCAGCGCTGCCTTGCGTCCGCGACGATCCGCATAGCGTCCCAGCACCCAGCCGCCGATCGGGCGGACCAGAAAGCCGACCGCAAAGATGGCCGCGACGTTCAGCAGTTTCGCTGTCTGGTTGCCCTCGGGAAAAAACGAGTGCGCAAAGTAGATGGCGAATGCGGAGTAGGTGTACCAGTCGTACCACTCGACCAGGTTGCCGACGGAGCCGCCGAAGATCGAGCGAAGGCGCTGCTGTCGCGAAGCCGATGCAGGCGCAACCAGTTCAGGCGTTGAGAGGGTCAAGAGTGGCCGCTGTTGTAATTATCGAGGCGGCGATGGTGGCTCAGTCGCGCAGGCCGAATCAATCCAAAAACGTCAACGGGCCAGGAACGTCGACGGGATCGAGGCCGTCCTCGATTCCCGTCCTTCTCTTCCGGGGAGCAGATCAGGAAGGTCGCGATCGATTGCGGACTTCTGCCGGGTCGTGTTCGCGGGCCTGCGCCTTTGCCTCGGCTCCAGTCAGCCGCCGCGCGGTTGAATGCTGTAAGGTGCGCATATTCGGGTCGGTAGTCGTCCGAATCATTTGCCCCGGAACGAAGGTCTTGCGAATCGCGCTGTGTACTGGTTTCTCGCTGCCATCTTTCTGTTGATTGCCCTCGCGGTTCCCCGGCTGCGTCCGCTCGGTATCGTCGGCAGCGTGATTCTGGTGCTGATGCTCGGGTGGGGAATGCTGGAGCGATTGCGCGGGAAGGAAACGGACGCCGTGACCGAGCGCGGCCGACCGAGCGCGCCGACATCGGCAGTGCGTTCGTTTCCGCTCACGGATTTCAGCGGCAATGAACTGCGCATCGCCGGTAACGGCGCGCCTTATGAACTGCACGGTCGCATTGCCAACAACTCATCGGATCTGAAGCTGAGGTCGTTTACGGCCGAGATCACGCGTCGCGACTGTTTCGAAGGGGCACTCGATCCGAGCGGCTGCGTGGTGCTGTGGCAGAGCCGTCAATGGGTGGACGTTGCAGTCGCACCCGGCGAGAGCCGCGACTTTGCGAGCCCGTTCTGGACGCGGGGCGATGTGCCGCGTGCGCGCGGTACGATCCGGGACGAGATCACGATCGTCGCCGCCGATGGGGTGCCTGCGGCGGTCGGGATCGAACGCTGAGACTGGAGGAGAGCCGCAAAGGACCGCACAAAAGAAGGGGAATGAGGTCCGAAACCAGAAATGCTCCCTTTTTCGGTCTTTTGCGGCTCTCCTCCAGTCTCAGCGTTCGATCCCGACCGCCG
>CAZBKC010000292.1:2138-4761 GCA_964492345.1 uncultured Steroidobacter sp.
GGTCTTTTGCGGCTTCGCTTCATTCTGCCTCGTACGTTGAAGTCATGAGCCGGATCCGTCGAGTCATTGCGGCATCGCAGCGCGATGCATAAGCTCGGCTTCCCGCCGCGTCCTGGATACCTGCGTGCACGTCGTATTTCCCTATCTCATCGCCGGGTGGTCCGGTTTTTTCGTAATGGCCGTCGAATTGCTGGGCGGTCGGCTGATGGCGCCGACCTTCGGCAGCAGCATCTATGTGTGGGGCGCGATCATCACCGTGTTCATGCTGGCCCTTTCCATTGGCTACCTCGCGGGCGGTCGCTATTCCGTGCGGCAACCCAGCGTGCGGCGGCTTGGCGTACTGCTGCTGGTCGCCGCGGTGGCGGTCGTACCCGTGCTGTTGTTCGGTGAGACCCTGCTCGACGCTGTCTCCGTTGCGGTGCCCGATCCGCGGTTCGGATCGCTGTTGGCAGCGACGCTGCTGTTCTTCGTTCCGACTTTTTTCTCAGGGATGATCTCGCCGTATGCGGTGCGCCTGCTGGTGCGCGATCGGGCGAGTTCGGGTCGTCACGCCGGGCAGCTCTATTTCGTTTCAACCTTCGGCAGTGCTGCGGGCACGCTGCTCACCTCGTTCTATTTCGTGCTGCTCCTCGAGGTGAACCAGATTCTGCTGAGTCTTCTCGCCATTTCCGGTGTGATCGGTGTCGGCGCGGCGATCTGCGGCCGGCCGCAGGAGGTTGCGCTGTGACAGGGGCGGGGGGCTCGATGCGCCGGGTGATTGCGCTGCTTATGTTCCTCGGGCTGGCCGCCCAGGCCAATGCACAGAAGCTCGTGCATTCGGAGCGTTCGCTCTATCGCGAAGTGCTGGTCTACGACACGGCGGACGTGCGCTGCATGTGCTTCACGCGCAACTGTCGCGTGGGGCGGCAGACGTGCATGGATACGCAGCGGCCGGATCGTTTTGTGCTCAACTACACGCGCATGATGCTGGGTGCGCTGTATCTGCAACCCCAGCCGCGCTCGATCCTGATCGTCGGGCTGGGCGGTGGGACGCTGCCACGTGCGCTGTCGCAGGTGCTGCCGGCGGCAGTCATCGATACGGTTGAGATCGATCCTGCGGTCGTCAGAGTCGCGCAGCGCTACTTCGACTTCACGCCGGGCGGCCGGGTGACTGTCGCTGAACAGGACGGGCGGGTGTTCGTGAAGCGGGCGATGCGCGAACAGCGCAAATACGATCTCATCATGCTGGACGCATTCGACCACGAATACATTCCCGAGCATCTGCTGACTCAGGAATTTCTCCGCGAGGTGAAGACATTGCTCGCACCCGGCGGGGTGCTCGCTGCGAATACCTTTTCATCGAGCCGGCTCTACGACTACGAGTCGGTGACCTATGCGTCGGTTTTTGGCACCTTCTTCAGCCTCAAGAAGGAGAACCGGGTCATTCTTGCGGTGAACGGGCCGCTGCCTGACCTGGAGAGTATCGAGCGCAACAGCGCAATACACCGCGATGCCTTCGCGAAGTTCGATGTGCACGCGGAGTTTCTGCTGCCGCTGTTCTCGACGAGACCCGACTGGAACGCGAAGGCGCGGGTGCTCACCGACCAGTATTCGCCGGCGAACCTGCTGAACCTCAACTGATCTCTGGTCAGGCTTCAGCGCTGACAGCTTCTTGATGCCGACGCGACGAAGTCAGTTGATCCGCCCGCTGGTCTCTTCCAGCTTCTCCAGTGCGATCGTTACTTCCTGAAGTGTCGGCAGCGGATTCTCGCCGCCAGCCATGTTCTCGTTGGTCGCGGTGGACAACAGTTCGGCGTCTTTCTTCCAGGACTCGAGAATGGCGCGTTTCGCGTCGACATCGAGTCGCGTGTCGCGAAGGACATCCATCGGTGTCCTGAACTGGCGCGAGGGATCGGCGATGGCATCTTCCGTTCGCTTCTGTCCGGTCATGGCGGAATTCCTGTTCGCTGTTCGAAAGAAAATCAGTCGCGACGTGTCAGCAGACCGACCAGCAGGGCGACCCCGGCGGCTGTGGCAATAATGCTCCAGGAATGGTTGCGCACGTAGTCATCCGTACTGTGCGCGATGCGCCGGACCCGGCGCCGCATTTTCCGGTCGTAGACACTGTCGAGCATCTGACCGAGCGATTTCTCGGTACGCGCCCGGGCTTCCTGGACGCGCTCGCCGGTCACTTCGGCAGTGGCTTTCAGCAGCGCCTCCGTATCGCGCGCCACAGCGCGCAGATCGTTGCGCAGATCCTTCGTGTGGGAATGCAGTGCGCCGTTTCTCATGGCGGATCTCCTTGCGTACAGGGGAATTACAGGTGCAACGCTCGGCATGCGCGTCGGTTCCGGCATGTCCGGATGGTGTGTCTACGGCGGCATCTGATCAGTCGCAATGGGGACTGACCCCTATGCGTGTGCTGGCACGCCCGCTGGCGGCATTGCCCATCGACTGCGGTGTACCGCAGGCGGAGTGATGTAGGCTGTCAGGGACGGTAAATCCGCGTCGGGCGGGCCCAGGTCTTTCCTGGTTTGCCAGGCGGCCGTTCTCCCGCTATGTTCCGCGCTGCTTTTGCCGGGGACCCAAGCCGTATGGCAATGAATTTTCTGGATTTCGAGCAGCCGATCGCCGAGCTCGAGGC
>CAZBKC010000293.1:0-4760 GCA_964492345.1 uncultured Steroidobacter sp.
CGAGGCCGCCCGACGGGCGTTACAGACCATGGATCCAGCCAAGTACGAGTATCAAAGCGACTTTGCCAGGCGCTATGTCGCACAAGGGAGGACGGAAGGACGAGCCGCCCTCGTCATCCGGCAGCTCAATCTGCGCTTCGGCCCGCTGACCGACGAGATCCAACACCGGATTGCGACGGCCCAGATCGAAGAGCTGGATGCCATTGGCGAACGTCTGCTCACCGCGTCGACGTTGCAGGAAGCGCTCGGGCATTGACAGGTACCCGTCAGTTCAGCGGCAGCGGCTCCGCATGTCCTGTGAGCAGCCGCAACGAGAAGACCAGCAGCCACATGCCGCCCACGCCATAGACGGCGAACATCAACCAGAAACCGAACGGCTGCTGATCCTTGCGGAATTCAACCCTGCCTTTGAATCCATTCGGGCCGCACGGCAGCCAGCCGGTACTCAGTGAGCGGCAGGTGACGAGCAGCAATCCACCGCCGAGAACCAGGAAGAACAGCCCCTGAAATATCGTCATGGCAGCCTCTCGCGAGCATCCGGTCAGCACCGGACTTGCCGCTGATTCTTGCCCAGTTCTGCTTCCGCGGACACGGCGCGCGTCACATTGGACAGCGACGTAGGGTGGGATCGGACGGTGTTGGTGACAGGTCGCTCAGTGGGAGCCTGCACCGTCAAGAGTCGATGGCATTCGTGGCCGTGATGACAGAAGGTTTTTGCCGGCGCGGTTCTGCGCAGGTTCTCCGATCAGGACCTCACGCTGGTGGATGCAGCCGGCCTCTACTTGATGAAGGAGCAGCGATCACAATCCTGCTGGTCGACGGATTTTCATCTCGGACTGAGCGGAGTGCCGCTGGTAATTCACGAGCATTGACCGGTAGGGATTCCCGGCGCACACACCTGCGCCGCGCCCAAAGCGCGCTGACCAGCACCGCCTGCGAAAGACAGCAGTCCCCGATCCTCACAAAAGAAAACGCCGCGCATTGCGCGGCGTTTTCTTCTCTCTGGCCAGCAGCCCAGAGCCCAGTACCCAGCAGCCCCGGTGGCTTACACCCCCCCGCCCCCAGCTTGAAGATCGGCAGGTACAGCAAGTACATGGCGATGACCCCCGGCAATTGCCCGTTGGCGTCTGTTGACTTTAGAATCAACACATCGGGAACTGCCATTGATGAAGCAATCGACACAACCCCTGCGTGCCGCGCTCGATGTTCTGAGCCGACGAGCCCGCTCGACCGGCCTTACAGATGCTCAGTGGGCCGCCCGGGCGGGCGTTCGCAAGGAAACGCTGTCGCGTCTACGCAGTCGCAGCAACTGCGATTTCGCTACTCTGCAGGCGCTGGCGGAAGTGGTCGGTGCGACGGCGGCAGTGATCGAAGGCAGGGCGCCCGGTCTGTCTGCGGACGGTCATTTTCCTGCGAAAGTCGATCGTAACCATGAGTCGCAACTGCTCGATCTGTGCGCCTCGGGCAACCTCGATCCTGAGCGTTGGCGGAGGCTCGGGCCTGCATTCTTCATGGCGGGTCTCGCAGTCATGCTCGCCAGCGCTGCCGGATCGAACCGGCGCGGCTTGTGTGATCTTGCCGAACAATTGCACCCAGGGAGCACTCGGACCGACGTGTTCTCACTGTGGCTCGCGCGCAGTCCCGTTCGACCTTCGCGGTTTCTGCCATTGCTGGCGAAACGCAGCCAGCATGCGGCCTGATCGCCGCGCCCGTCCGGAATACGTCGAGGCGTTCTGCGAGATCGCCTCACGAATCGCTGCCACGCTCGCAACCGTTCCAGCGCGGCACTTGCCGGTCAGAATGTATGTAGCTGGCGGAGCAGCACTGCATCTGTACACCGGGGAGCGAGTCTCGGAGGATGTCGATGCCGTGTTCTCGCGACAGATTGCACTGCCGGAGAATCTGGAAGTCGCCTACCAGGATAGTGACGGCGCGGCACGACTGCTCTACTTCGATCGTCAGTACAACGACACCTTCGCCCTCATGCATGAGAACGCACGGGACGATTCGGTACCACTGTCCTTGCCGCAGATCGATGCCCGGGCGCTCGATGTCAGATTGCTTTCGCCGCTGGATCTCGCCGTGAGCAAACTCAGTCGATTCTCGGAGCAGGATCGGGACGACATAGTTGCGCTTGCGCGGCACAGACGCATCACCGGCGCCTCGCTTCGCAAACGGGCCGAGCAGGCGCTCAGTGGCTACGTCGGCGCCACCGATCGAGTGCAAGGTGCGATCACGCTGGCCGTGCGAATGGTCGAGGACGTGACTCGCCGGCGTGGGAAGAAGTAGCGGACGCGATCGACAAGAGAACGCCGCGCAACGCGGCGTTTTCTCTCGCTGCCGTGTTCTGGTTCGAGGTCCGGCCAGCAGCCCAGAGCCCAGTACCCAGCAGCCCCGGTGGGTCAAGCGGCAGCGCCGCGACTCCCTTACACGTCCACACGTTCCGCAGCCGCTCTTCGCAGGCTGATCGCAGATGCGAGTTTCGCAAGCGCAATGGCGGGCAAGGAAAGAACGCCCAGAAAGATCAGCCCCAGGGGCAGCAGGCCGAGTCCCGATCCGCCGAAAAGCATCACGACTACCTGCATGAACATCACCACCAGCGCCCAGCGCCATGGCCGCTGCGGAAACACGTAGCCGAGAAATCCCGCGATGAGGATGGCGAGCGGATAGCTGACCACCCAGTACAACGGCGTATCCCAGGGCTCGGCCCTGCCGCCGATCACCGCGGTAAGCACCCACAGCACCAAGCCTGCGACGATCGATAGCCGATAGGCAGTTTTCGAGGGATCTTGCATGATTCCTTCGGTCACAACCGGTCAGTTGCAGGCGTGAGCGACCTGGCCCGGCAGGAAAACGCCGCGCATTGCACGGCGTTTTCTTCTCTCTGGCCAGCAGCCCAGAGCCCAGTACCCAACAGCCCTCTTCCTTACACCACTGAGCCCAGCTTAAAGATGGGCAGATACATCGCGATGACCATGCCGCCGACCAGCACACCGAGGATTGCCATGATGAGCGGTTCGAGCAAGCTGCTCATCGCGTCGACTGCAGCGTCGACGTCAGCTTCGTAGAAGTCCGCGACTTTGGAGGCCATCTGATCGAGCGAGCCAGATTCTTCGCCGACGGCGATCATCTGAATGACCATATTGGGGAACAGGCCAGTGCTCTCCATACAACGTTGCAGGCGCATACCCGTCGCGACTTCGTCGCGAATTCTCAACGTTGCTTCCTCATACACGATATTGCCAGTGGCGCCCGCAACCGACGTCAGGGCTTCCACCAGAGGGACGCCCGCAGCGAACATGGTCGCAAGCGTTCTTGAGTAACGTGCGATGCACGCTTTCACCATGATCGGTCCAACGATCGGTGCCTTGAGCAGCATGCGATCCAAGGCACGCCGCATTGGTCGTGAACGTTTCTTGAAGTAGAAGAAGGTATAGCCCGCGGTGCCAGCTACAAGGCCCACCAACCAGCCCTTGTCCTGCAAGAAGCGCGACATATTGATGACCATCTGCGTGAATGCGGGAAGATCTGCCCCAAAGCCTTTGAACAACGATTCGAACTGTGGGATGACGAATATCAGCAGAATGATAGTCACAATCACGGCTACAACTAGCACTGCAGTAGGATAGAAGAGCGCCTTTTTGATCTTCTTCTTCAATGCCTCTGTCTTCTCCTTGTAGGTTGCAACTTTATCCAGCAGGGTTTCCAGAGCCCCCGCGTGCTCGCCTGCTTCCACGAGATTGACGAACAAGTCATCGAAGTACAGCGGGTGCTTGGCTAGTGACTCATGCAAAGTCGTTCCCGCTTCGACATCCGATTTAATTGCGAGCACGAGCTTTTGCATTGCCGGCTTGTCGTGGCCATTACCGATGATGTCGAAGCACTGAACCATCGGAATGCCTGCCTGCAGCATCGTTGCCAATTGGCGAGCGAACAGCGCGATATCTTCTGCGGTGACTTTTTTGCCGCCCTGGAAGAGCTGCATCTCTTTGCGCACTTTCTTCGCGAGCACGCCTTGACGTCTGAGATCTGCCTTTACGGCGGCTTCTGACGTGGCCAGCATCTTGCCCTTGATTTTCTTTCCCTTCTTGTCTGTGCCTTCCCAGACATAGGGGAACTGCTGTGCTGAGACAACTTGCGCCATGGTGAGCTTCCTGAGCGTACTTTCAAATCTATGATCGAGTCAGATTACTCGGTGGTGCACTGATTGACTTCGTCGAGACTCGTGATGCCCGCTTTTACCTTGGCGAGCCCGGACTTCCGCAGATCCCAGATGCCTTCAGCCGCGGATTGCTTCGCGATATCCACCGCGTTGCCGTCTTGCAGAATAATTCGCTGAATTTCTTCTGAGACCGGCATCACCTGATAAAGGCCGGTTCGGCCTTTATAGCCGTCCGTGCAGGACCCGCATCCGACCGGTCGGTAGACCTTGATACCCGCCTGAATTTCTTCTTCCGTGAAGCCTTCCTTGAGGAGTGCCTCGTGTGACATCTCGACCGGCTCCTTGCAGTTGTTGCAGAGCTTGCGGGCCAGTCGTTGCGCGATGATGAGCGAAACAGAGGTGGCGATCGCATAAGGCTTGACGCCCATGTCGACCAATCGGGTCAATGTCTTCGGCGCATCGTTCGTGTGCAGCGTGGATAAGACCAGGTGACCGGTCTGTGCCGCCTTGATGGCAATCTCGGCGGTTTCCAGGTCGCGGATTTCGCCGACCATGATGACATCTGGGTCCTGACGAAGGAATGCACGCAGTGCGCCCG
>CAZBKC010000294.1:0-4732 GCA_964492345.1 uncultured Steroidobacter sp.
CTGCAGTTCGAGGTAGTAGCGATTGCCGAAGAGCGCCTGCCACTGCCGCAGCAGGTCGCGCGCCACCTCCTTGTGACCGGCCACGATCGCACGCCCGACATTGCCCTCGGCAGCGGCCGACAAGGCAATCAACCCCCTGACCGTGTCCTGCGTAAGCCAGGCGGGATCCACCGTCGCCACGCCCCTCTGCTGGCCTTCGAGATACGACCTGCTGACGAGACGCGTGAGGTTCCTGTAACCGACATCGTTCTGGCACAGCAGCACGAGGCGCGCAGGCTCTGCCCGGTCACCGTGCTCCTGCACCAGCAGATCCACGCCGATGACGGGCTTTACACCGGCAGACTGCGCTGCCTTGTAGAACTTCACCATCCCGAACAGGTTGCTCTGGTCCGTCAGCGCCACCGCCGGCATGCCGGCATGCGCAACCGTGTCCATCAGGCCGACGGTGCCCTCACCTTCCGCCGTAATGCGCACCACGCTGTCGACCAGCGAATACTCGGTGTGCAGGTGCAGGTGAACGAAGGGCATGGATAAAGATAAGGGGGTAGTGATCAGGGGGTGGCGGGTAGTCGGAGAAAAGCTGTGTGGCAGGCAATATGCGGGATATATCGGGTGACCAGGCTGAATGACCGTGTTCCGGTTCTGACTGCCCCTACCCCCTGATCACGACCCCCTTCTGCTCCGCCACCCGGACCGGCTCGAAGGTGCGGCGATGAATTGGCGAGGGGCCGAAGTTTTCGAGCATCTCGCAATGCTGCGGCGTGCCGTAGCCCTTGTGGACCGCGAACCCGTACTGCGGATACAGCCGGTCGAGTCCGACCATCATCTCGTCGCGCCTCACCTTGGCGAGAATCGAAGCCGCGCCGATGGAACTGCGCAGCGCGTCCCCATCGATGATGGCTTCGAATGTGCAGTCCAGGTTGAGACCGACGAACGATGGACAGCGATTGCCGTCGATCTCCACATGCGCGGGGCAGATGCGCAGACCCATCAGCGCGCGCCGCATCGCAAGGTAAGTGGCTTCGAGAATGTTGAGGCAGTCGATCTCTTCCACGTCCGCCCAGGCCACGGACCAGGCGAGCGCGTGCTGCCGGATCTTCACTGCAAGTTCCTCGCGCTCAGGTGCATCGAGCTGCTTGGAGTCGCGAATGCCGCGGATGCGGCGACGCGGATCGAGGACCACCGCCGCCGCCACGACCGGACCGGCCAGCGGACCGCGCCCTGCCTCGTCGACACCCGCAATCAGGCCCGGTCTGTTGAGCGGCAGCGCCAGCGCAGTCGGACGGTTCGCACGTACATTGGCTTTCGACACTCTGATCTTCACTGCCTGTTATGCACCTTCACCAGGTTGACGATCGCATCCGCCGCTCGCGCACTGGCGTCCCGGCGCAACGTTTCGTGGATCCCGGTGAAAGTTTGCACGAGCCCGGCGCGATCGGCACGTTCGAGTTGTTCGATGAGTGCCGGCCCGAGAATATCGGCGCGTACTTCGTTGTTGAAATACTCGGGAACGATCTGCCGGCCGGCGAGCAGGTTCGGCTGCGCGAAGAACGGTGCCTTGAACAGTTTCAAGTGCTTGAGGAGGAAACTTGTCAGCCAGCTCAAGCGGTAGGCCACAACCATCGGACGCTTGACCAGCGTGGCTTCGAGGGTCGCCGTGCCCGACGCCAGCAGGATGGCATCGCTGGCCGCCATGACTTCCTGGGCACGTCCGTCGAAAATCCGGACCAGATCGACTGCGCCGGCCACGGAAAGAGAACGCTCGAACACGTCGCGGACCTTGCCGCTCGCCATCGCGGCAATGAAACGGATCTCGGGCCGGCACTGCCGCATCCATGTCACGGTCGCAGCGAAATCCGGACCCAGGCGGGAGACTTCGCCACCGCGACTGCCCGGCAACAGTGCAATGTACGTTTTCGATTCATCGAGTCCCAGCGAGCGCCGTGCGGCGATCGCATCGAGGTGCATGGGAATCTGATCCGCCAACGGATGTCCGACGAACTCGGCTTTGACGTGGTGGGCGTCGTAGAACGGTTTCTCGAATGGCAACAGGCAGAGCACCAGGTCCACCGCCTCGCCGATCGTTTTCACCCGGCCCTGCCGCCATGCCCACACCTGCGGGCTGACGTATTGAACGACGGGAATCCCCGCATGCTTCAACCGCGGCGCAAGCCGCAGATTGAACTCCTTGGCGTCGACACCGACGTAGACGGCAGGCGGATGCGCCAGGACACGTTCGGTGATCTCCCGGCGAATCCGCAACAACCGCGGCAGATGCGGAATGATCTCGATCAGTCCCATCACCGAAAGGCTGTCGATGTGTTCCCACGCCTCGCAGCCTTCCGCAATCATGCGCGGACCGGCTATGCCCGCGAACCGCGCATCGGGAATGCGTTCGCGCAGGGAACGGATCAGTCGGGCACCGAGATTGTCGCCGGAGGTTTCGCCCGCGACGAGGACGATGAGGGGAGCAGAAGCGGATGGCGGTTGGCGGTTGGCGGTTGGCACGGACAAAGCATTCCCCTCGTTCAGAGGCCTTGCGCGGGGAACCAAGTGGCGCGGTACAAACCCGTCTGTTCCGTGACTAACCGCCAACCGCTAACCGCCAACCGCTTCTATCTGACTATTCCGACGCGCTCACGGCGCGGCGTCGTGTCGTTCAGGAAATCCACGAACGCCTTGAGTTCGGGCTGCTCCGGTACCAGCGCGTTCAGCTCATCCGTCGCATCCACCAGCTTCAGCTTCGAGCGATAGAGGATCCGGTAGGCCTTGCGGATATTGCGGATCTGGTCGGGCGAATAGCCGCGGCGCTTGAGTCCTTCCGCATTGACGCTGTGGGGTTCGGCAGGCCGTCCAACCGCCATCACGTATGGCGGCACATCGCGCGTAACGGCAGTGTTGTTGGCGATGAATGCGTGCGCGCCGATCTTGCAGAACTGATGCACGCCGGCGAAACCGCCGAGATGCACCCAGTCGCCGAGTTCGACGTGTCCGCCGAGCGTCGCGTAGTTCGCGAAGACGCAATGCGAGCCGATGACGCAGTCGTGCCCCACATGTGAGCCCGCCATGAACAGGTTGTCGATGTTCTTCGAATAGAAGCAACGATACGGAATCGGGTAGCCGAAGTTGCGGTCGATGCGCTGATCGTGTTCGGCGATCGAAATGAATGGATTGTCGGGAAACTTCTTGGCGAATTGCTGCTTGGGGTAATGCAAATCGATTGACCAGGTACTGGGCACGCAGCCATCGGGGAATTCTTTCTTGTGGATGATGTCGTCTTGCGTGAGCACGACGTCGCCGAGCAAACGCCGCGACTCGCGCGGGCCGCCAATGTACGCAACCCACGTGAGAAACGCAGTCTTGTGCTTGTCAGCGCCGTCGCGATTTTTCATCGCATTGAACGCGCCGTAAACCGCGCGCAAATTCCAATCGCGAATTCCTTCCGCATCGCCGATCGCATCTTTGTCAAAGCCGCTCTCCCAAAACCACTGGCCATGGTGGTCGCGTGGGTAAGGAAAATCTTTCATCTCCAAATCGAGCGCCCACGGCGTTTGTGCGAAGACGACAGGCTTTTCGCCTTCGCCCCACGCCCACATGTTGCTCATGCCCATGCGGCCTTTGTCGGTCATGTCCCACGCGGCTTTCGCCAGATCGCCAATCGTGCCATGGCCCGTGGCGTCGCAAAATAGTTTGCCTGTGAAACGTTTGTGTTCGCCGGTGCGCGTGTCGAACGCGTGTACCGCATCGATGTGCTTGCCGTTACCTTCCACTTCATAAGCGTGGTGATTAAGAAACAAATCGATATTCTCTTCCGCCCGCACGATGCGTTCTTTTTTCAGGTCTTCGAATTCTTCGTAAGTGCCGGGCGACTTGGTCGCGTGATCGCAAAACTCTTCGACAATTTCGCCCACGCGCGGATATTTGCCGCGGCGAACGAGGCCCATCGACCACACGCGCACTTCGCTCGACCCGTTGCCGCCGAGCACAGGGCGATCTTGAATCAGCGCCACTTTGCAGCCCATGCGCGCGGCCGAAATGGCAGCGCCCATGCCGGAATAGCCACCGCCGATCACGACCAGGTCGTAGCCATCTTGTGCGATTGGCTGATCGCCCACGCCGAGCAACTTCCGCCGCCACTCGGGCAAAATGGTCGACTCGTTCGGCGGCGTGGCGCCGTCTTTCGTGAAGAAAATCGCATCGCAGCGCCCATCGAAACCTGTCAAGTCTTTGAGCGCGATTGTCGTTTTCTTGTTGGCAATGTTGACCTTTCCGCCATCGTGCCAGAACCAATCAGCGCCCTTTGTGCCGAAGGTTTCGGCCAGTGGCTGGCCGTCGATGACGACTTGGAACTTACCGGGCTGCCCGGCGGCTTTCCAGCGCGCGACCCAATCTTTCGTGCGCACATAAACGTGATACTCGCCCGTCTCGGGAAACTCGACAGTCGTCGTCGCATCTTTCACCGGCTGGCCGAGGCCGTGGGCCAAGAGATAGGGCGAGCCCATTTCGCGAATAAATTGCGTATCGAGGCTCCAGCCGCCGTGATCGCCGAAACTCTCAGCCTCGACCAATACCTGTTGGGCGTGAGCCTGTGCGGCAAGCGCGAAAATGCAACTGGCAAACAGCAAAAAAAAGTGCGATTTCATAAACTATCCGTAAGCGATGGGCGGGGGGGAGTTGCCACGAGCGGACCGGCGATCGTCCTTCCTATTACGTTTGAACCCGGCGTTTTTTC
>CAZBKC010000295.1:0-4730 GCA_964492345.1 uncultured Steroidobacter sp.
TCACGATCTGCGCTCGCCGAGTCAGGGTCAACGAACTTTCGGGCAGCACGTGCCACGGCGGCGCAGGCGATGCCTGCCTCGCCGATGTTGCAGCGGCGTGACCGTCCCGATCCTGAACAACGGCCATCGCTATTGGCCTGGAATCGTCGCGACATCGGGACGCGCTGAACACGATCGATGCCACTCGGGATTTGATGTATGTCCGGGCTACCCACACATCGCCAGATGACGTGTACTCTACGGCTTCTTGAAAGGAGGTGGAGATGGTGGACTTCGATCGTGAATTTTTCGGCCTCAGTATCGTCACGTGGTCGACGGGGCTTGTGATGATTGTGCTCGTGGCCACGGCGCATGTGGGTTTAAAGTGGTGGAGCGGACGGCAGGCCAGGAAGGACGCGCAGATACCGACCGCTGCTGACGGCGCAGCGCGCACGACGCGTTACTGGATTGCGCGAGGCGTGCAGGGCGCCGTTCCACCGATCGCACTTGTGTTGTGGATTCACGGGCTGCACTTCGCGCTGTCGACTCTGTTGTCGGATGTGAACTCCACTACGATCGTCGCTCACGCGACGACGATTCTGAATTTCCTGCGCGGCTTCGGCACGTTGCTGGCGCTCATCTGGTTACTGGTGCGCATCAGCCGAACAGTCGATGCATTGCTGCAGTCGTTGTCGTCGCGGTCCGAGAATACGTGGGACGACGTGATGGCGCCGTTCGCCGGTCGCACCGTGCGGCTCACGCTGCCGTTGGTTGCGATCATTCTCGGCGCGCCGGTGCTTTCGGTATCGCCTGGTCTTGAGTCGGTACTGCGCAACGGTGTCAGCTTGCTGCTCATCGGCACCATCGCCGTCATCCTCATGCAGTTCATGAATGCGCTCGCCACACTCGTACTGCAGCGCCACCAGATCAACGTAGCCGACAATCGCCAGGCTCGCGCGGTCTACACCCAAGTCATGGTGCTGAAGAAAATTGCGGGTGTCGTGATCACGGTGTTCGCCATCGCTTCGATGCTGATGGTGTTCGACTCTGTGCGGCAATTCGGCACCACGATCATCGCCTCGGCAGGCGTCGCGGGCATCATCATCGGCTTCGCTGCACAGAAGAGCATCGCCACGCTGCTGGCGGGATTCCAGATTGCGATTACGCAGCCGATTCGCATAGACGATGTCGTGATCGTAGAAAACGAATGGGGCCGCATCGAAGAGATTACGCTGACTTACGTCGTGGTCCGCATCTGGGATTTGCGCCGCCTGGTTGTTCCCATCACCTACTTCATCGAACAGCCGTTTCAGAACTGGACGCGCCAATCGGCCGACCTTCTCGCTACCGTGTACCTGCACGCGGATTACAGCGTGCCGCTCGACAAGCTGCGCGAGGAATTGAAATCGGTGCTCCAGGCATCGCCACTGTGGGACAAAAAAGTGTGCGTGCTGCAGGTGACCGATGCGAAGGAACGGACACTGGAGATCCGCGCGTTGGCCAGCGCCGCCGATGCTTCGACGGCATGGGATTTGCGGTGCGATGTGCGCGAGAAACTGATTACCTATCTACAGCGGAACTATCCCGATAGCCTGCCGCGCATCCGCGCCACGGTTGCAGAAAGCTAATTGCGCCGCGTCGGGATGCTGTCCTTTACTGCCTCCCCAGCGGGGAATGCAGCATTCGGGCAGGCACCGATTCCGGCTGTCCAGACTGTCCAGACCGACGTGTCGGTCCACCAGCCGAATCGTTGCCTGTCCAGCACCACCGCTGCAGGATGGACGCACCCGAAAATGCAAATATGCAAACCGGACGCCGCGCGGGGGCGCTAAGATCCGTAACGTCGTCTTGCAGAAAACTCAGATATCAATGGCGCTGACTTAAGCCGAGTGCTGCTGTTTTCTTCCTGTGGGGGCGGGTTTAGCCCGCCCCTTGGCCGGCTGAAGCCGGCCCCCACAGTGGAAGGAAATCCCCAAGTCAGTGCCATTCAGCTCAGAGATACGACAAGGCCGACAACTGTTGCCGGATCGCACTGACATCCATTCCGAAACCAAGGTGAGGACGCCAATGAACTTTCGCAGAACCCGATGGGCTATTGCACTGATGGCGCTTGCTGCCGTCATTTCTTTTCCTGCCGGCGCGCAGACGGCACGCCTCGGCGACCGAGCGGTGAAAGATCTGATCGGGCAGACCGAAAAGTCGGCGGAGACCTTCAAACGTGCACTGGACAAGAACATCAAGAAGGCAACCGTCCGCGGCGCCGACGGCGAAGTCGACATGGCCGCCTTCCTCGACGACTTTGGGACCAGCATCGAGCGGCTCAAGGAAAGATTCGACGCCGAGTATGCCGCCAGCGCCGAACTCAATTCAGTGATGCGCTATGCCGGTGACATGGAGAAGTTCATCCAGTCGCAACCGCCAACGCTCAAGGGACGCAGCGAGTGGGATTCGTTCAAGAGCACGCTGAATTCACTGGCGGGTGCGTATGGCACGACGTTTCCAGCCGACGAAGCCAATCCGCCGCGCCGCATGAATGACCTCGAGATCCAGCAGGCTGCAGATTCCGCCGTCACGAACGGCAGCAGCCTCGGGCGCGAACTGAAGTCTGTGTTCGGCAAGGAAGACAAACAGGGCATCGACGCTGCCGAAGCCGATATCGAGGCAATGCAGAAGGCGGCGAAGGCCATGAAGTCACGGATCAACAGCGGCAAGCCAGCCTCGGGCGAAGCCACTGCCTTTGTCGATTCGGCCAGGAAGCTGCAGGCGTCGCTGGCGGGCAAGACGCTGCCGGCGAAGGCAAAGACTGCAAATGACGCCATCGTGACAGCCGTCGCCAAGGTGGAGCAGGCGTTCAACATTCCTGCTGCCGCGGCATCGGCTGCTGCGGTCGCTCCGGCGAACTGAGGAAGAAAAGCCCGGCTCATGGCCGGGCTTTTCTTTGGTGCGCGGCAGGGCGCACTCACCTGGAGGTGTTGATCCCTCCTTGCACCTGCTGGAGCAGGGCATCTTCATGTCGCAGTGGGGTGAAGCGCGGCGTCACCTCGTGGCGGAATGACAGCCTGTTGGCACAGCGAGTCCCGCGGTAGTCCGAACCGTCGCTTGTCGTCCGTTCCGGCCCCGGGCTACTCTTCGCGCCCCTTCCACCCGAATCAGAGAGGTCAAGAGAACTATGATTGCTCGTGCCCCGATCTCCGCCGGGTTGATGCAGGCGGCAGGTTGCTCCTGACCTCGATTGCCTGAGCCTTCGCTGGAAGGCCTGAAAGCAACTGCTTCTTCGCGTCGTCCCCGGCGCTCCTGCGACTTTCCTTCTGGAAAGCCGCTTCCTCTTCATTTGCCGGGGCACGCACAATGTCTTCTCAGTATTCACTGATTCAGCTCGGTTGGTCCGCGCTGTTCTCTCAGCAACTCGCGCTTGAGGATCTGCACGCGGCCCATCCTGCGCGCGTCATGTCGGTTCACCGCAGTCAGGTCGAGGTTCTCGGCGAGAGTCGCGCTGCACGTGTCGTGATACCGCCGCATCTGTTCGTCGTGGAAGGGCAGAATCCGCTCACCGTTGGCGATTGGGTACTCATCGAGAACGCCGCATCGCGCGTCGTCCGTGTGCTGGAGCGACGTTCGCTCATCGCGCGCATGGCGGCGGGTGTCGGGCAGCGCCAGCAGTTGATCGCCGCCAATCTCGACACATTGCTCATCGTCACGAGCTGCAACCACGACTTCAATCTCTCGCGACTGGAGCGCTACCTTGCGGTGGCTCATGAAGGTCGCGTCGAGCCGGTAGTGGTGCTGACGAAGGTTGATCTTTGCGATAACGGCGATGATTTCATCGGCGCCGCGCGATCCGTGGCGGGCAAGGCTCAAGTCATCGCCGTGGATGCGACCTCAGACAACGCGGCGCAGCGTCTGCAGTCGTGGCTCACGACCGGCCAGACAGTGGCGCTGGCGGGCTCTTCGGGTGTCGGCAAGTCGACCCTGACGAATACGCTGCTCGGCTACGCCAATCAGGCGACGCAGGGAATTCGCGAGGACGACAGTCGCGGGCGTCACACGATGTCATCGCGTCAGATGTTCCGGTTGCCGGGCGGCGCGTGGGTAATCGACACGCCAGGGATGCGCGAGCTGAAAGTCGGAGCGGTCGAGGAGGGGCTGCGCGCGACCTACCTGGACATCGAGCAGCTTGCGGATCAGTGCCGCTTTCGCGACTGCGATCACCAGAATGCGTCCGGATGCGCAATTCTGGCGGCGGTCGTGGCCGGCACGCTGGAGACACGGCGGCTCGAGAACTATCGCAAGCTGCAGCGAGAGTCTGCACGCGCGTCGCGGACGCCGCATGAGCAGCGTGAACTTGAAAGACGCTGGGGGCGGATGCACCGTAACGCACAGCGTGTGCGGCGCGAGGATCGCAGAAAATAGTGATGCGACTGCGGACACAGGTTGCGCCTGTCCCCGTCGTGCCTGTTCCCGTCGTGATCGATGCGATCGTCGCTACCGCAGCCCGGATTACTTCGCCCTTTCGGGATTCGGTGAGAGGCTGGGAAATGAGGAATGTCCCCATTTCCCATTTCCCGGATCGGCGATCACTTCGCCGTGTATTTGAACCTCTGACCGCCGATGGCGGCCTGGTACATCAATCCGCCCTTGGCGACGGTGAACACGGCCATGCCCTTGCGGTACTTGCCGACAGTCGTAGCGTCTTTCTGGCCACCGCTCGCCCCTGCCGCGGCGCCTGCCGATCCGGCACTGGCGGTCGCCGA
>CAZBKC010000296.1:0-4723 GCA_964492345.1 uncultured Steroidobacter sp.
TCACCGTCATCATCACGAGTTTCATCGGCCCGTACGATCAGCAGATTCGCGTGGTCGGCGAGGCGGCGAAGCCGCAGGCGCTTCCCTACAAGAGCCACATGACCTTGCTCGACGTCATGATCGCCGTCGGAGGTCTGACGGACTTCGCGGACGGCAACGAAGCGACCATCCTGCGCTCGGTCGACGGCAACAAGCAGTATTCCGTTCGGCTGAGGGACCTGATCAGACGCGGAGACATCTCGGCCAACGTCGAAGTCAAGCCGGGCGACATCCTGATCATTCCCCAGGGCTTTTTCTGACATTCCAACCCGTTCGCGACCGGACGCGCTCGCTCGCGCGAGCCGCCCCGAAAGTCGCAGAAGCGCAACCCGTTGACGGCCGACGCCACACCCGATGGAAGAGCTATTCGCACAGTTGTCCGCCATTGCCAGAAGCATGTGGCGATTTCGCTGGCCAGCCGTGGCGGTTGCGTGGCTGGTGGCCATCGTCGGCGCGACGATCGTGTTCCGGATTCCCGATCAGTACGAGGCCAGCGCGCGCGTGTTCGTCGACACGCAATCGATCCTCAAGCCGCTGATGTCCGGTCTTGCAGTGCAACCCAACATCGAGCAGCAAGTCGTGATGTTGAGCCGCACCCTCGTCAGCCGGCCGAACGTCGAAAAGGTGGTGCGGATGGCTGACCTCGACCTGAAGAGCCGGTCCGTCGCCGAGCAGGATGCCTTGGTGACCCGTTTGATGACGGGGCTGGAGATCAAGTCCGCCGGCCGAGACAATTTGTACACGCTGAGTTTCCGCGATTCGGACCCGGCGACAGCACAACGCGTCGTCCAGTCTGTCGTTTCCATCTTCGTCGAGTCCAGCCTCGGCGCCTCTCGCAAGGACACCGACATGGCGAAGGTGTTCATCAACGAGCAAATCAAGGCCTACGAGGCCAAATTGCGAGAGGCCGAAGCCCGACTCCAGGAGTTCAGGATTCGAAATATCAATATTCAAGCAGGCGAGGGAAAGGATTCCGCGTCGCGATTGGCCGAACTCGGCGAACAGTTGAAAGACGCTCGCCTTGCATTGCGTGAGGCCGAGCAGTCGCGGGACGCGGCTCGCAAGCAACTCGATGGCGCTGGATCGGAAGGCGCGGCCCCGTCGGCGGGAATGTCGCTGCTCGGCGGAACGGGAAAGGATTCGACATTGAGTTTCGCGACTCCGGAGATCGATGCGCGGATCGACGCGCAGAAGCGCAATCTCGACGGGTTGCTGCAGCGGTTCACCGAGCAGCACCCCGACATCATCAGTACCCGCAAGTTGATCCACGACCTCGAGGAGCAGAAAAAGAAGCAGGTCGAGGAGTTGCGCCAGGCCGCGGCGTCCGCGCCGGCCACTGCCACCCCGGCCTCTGATGGTCTGAACCAGATGCTCGCAACCTGGGAGGTCCAGGTCGCGGCGCTCAAGGCCCGAGTGGCCGAGTACTCGTCGCGCTACAACCAGGCACTCGAATCCGCCAAGGCCGCGCCGCGCCTCGAGGCCGAAGCATCCCAGCTCAATCGTGACTACGAGATCAACAAGCAGAATTACCAGGACCTGGTGAAGCGGCGTGAGTCTGCAACGATGTCGGGAGATCTGGATCTGGCCGCCGGTGTCGTCGACTTCCGTCTCATCGACCCGCCACGAGTCTCACCCAAGCCGGTGTCTCCGAACCGGCTGGTCCTGCTCCTGATGGCAATGGTCCTCGCGCTGGCCGCGGGCCTCTTCAGCGCGTTCGCGGCAAGCCAGTTGCGCCCGGTGTTCTACAGCGCCAGCGAGTTGCGGACGAAATTCGCGTTCCCGCTGCTCGGCATGGTCTCGCTACTCACCAGCGATGCCGATGTTCGGCGCGAAAGGACCGATCTGATGCGGTTCCTGATCGCCTCAGGCAGCCTCATCGGCATCTTCGTGGCGGCACTGATCACCATGTCGGTGATCGCGGCCAGACAGGGTTGAGTGTGATGAGCAGTCTGATCGAACAAGCAGCGCAGCGTCTGGAACAACTCCGTCGCACCGGGGTTGCAATTCCAGGGGCGACTGCGTCGCCGGCAGTCGGGCCCGGGCCGGCGCGGGTCGAGATCGCGCCGGCACTAGACGCTCAAAGCGACCGAAAACCACGAGTGCCCGCCGCGACCTCGCAACAGGTCACACTGGACCTCGACGCGCTGAACGCTGCTGGATTCGTTACCCCCGATTCGCCGCGCACACACGTTGCCGACCAGTACCGGGTGATCAAGCGGCCTCTGATCTTGACTGCGAAAGGCACGGGCCCGACCGCACTCAATCACGGCAACCTGATCATGGTGACCAGTTCACTGGTCGGAGAAGGCAAGAGCTTCACGTCGATCAACCTGGCGATGAGCATCGCGACGGAAGTCGACAACACCGTGATGCTCGTCGACGCCGATGTCGCCAGACCCTCGGTGCTGCGCATGCTGGGCTTGCCCGAAGGGCCGGGGCTGTTGGGCCTGCTCGAAGGCAAGATGGAGATGTCGAGCGTCCTGCTCAAGACCAACATCGACAAGCTGACGATCCTGCCCAGCGGGACGCCGCATCCGCAAGCGACCGAATTGCTCGCCAGCAATTCGATGCGATTGCTGCTCGACGACATCGCGCACCGCTATTCAGATCGCATCATCATCTTCGATTCGCCACCGCTGCTTCTGACGACCGAGGCGCGTGTCCTGGCGACGCATATGGGGCAGGTTGTCATGGTCGTCCACGCAGAAAAGACGCTGCAGGCCGACGTCCAACACGCTCTTTCGACGATCAAGGCCTGCTCGCACATCAGTCTGATGCTCAACAAGGCGCGCGCTTCCGCCGACGGCGCCGGAGCCAGCTATGGCTATGGCTATGGGTATGGCTACGGTGGCGAAAAGCGGATGGCGTGACCGCCGTTATCCGGTCCCAGCGCGCCCGCTCATTCGACGATGTCCCGAACCCACGCCAAGCATGCCGTCCGGCCTCTGTGCGGGCTGCTGGCTCTGGCGGCCGCAGGGGCTGCTGCGCAGACGGTTGGCGCACCCAGCGTCGAGTATGGCGTGTTGCCCTCGGCCGAGATGCAGGCGGCCGGCGCGCCGACATCCGGCACCGGCCACGCGTTCTACATTACGCCGAGGGTCGGCGTCAGTGCCACGCTCACCGACAACGTCAACCTGACAACGGCCAACAAGCAGTCCGACCTGATCGCCCAAATCACGCCGTCGATACAAATGGGCGGGCAATCGGGCCGCGTCAAGGGCTTCCTGGACTATGCACTGACTGCCTCGGCCTATGCCCGAGGCACAGACACCGACAACCTCCAGAATTCACTCAATGCACAGGTGAGCGCAGAGGTCGTCAGCAACTGGCTGTATGTCGACGCCCATGCGTCCATCACGCAGCAATACATCTCGCCGTTCGGCACACAGTCGTCGGACCCGAGCCTGATCAATAGCAATCAGACCGAGGTCTCGACGCTGGGCGTTTCTCCCTACATCCGCGGCCAGATTGCCGGAACGGTCAACTATCTGGGGCGCGTCGACTACGCATACACCAATAGCGGCACCTCGGAGGCCTCGGATTCCTCGACGCTGGATGGCATCCTGCACTTCGATGCGGCGACGCGTTGGTCGAAGCTCGGTTGGGGTGCCGATTTCATGTACACGGCCCTTGATTTCAGCCAAGGAAGGAACACGACCGAGAAAAGCGCGATAGGCCGGCTCACCTACGCCATCACGCCCGAGTTCAACGTATCGGCGCGAGCGAACATCGAGTCCAACAACGTCATCACGCTGCAGAGCGAAACCTACAGTGGATGGGGTTGGGGGCTCGATTGGCAACCGAGTCCTCGAACCCATCTCTTCCTGACGCAGGATGAACGCTACTTCGGGAAGTCGCATGTCTACGGATTCGACTACCGGACGCCGAGAACAGTTTGGAGAATCAGCAGTACGCAGCAAGTCTCAACCGGACAAAACAGCGTCGGCCGAGGCAACCCCGCTTCTGTCTTCGACCTGTTGTTCGCGCAGTTCGCGACGATCGAGCCCGATCCCGTGTTGCGCGCGCAGCTCGTCAACAACTTCCTGCGGAGCAACGGCATCAATCCGAACTCGGCATTGAACAGCAACTACCTGCCCAACCAAGTCCAGGAGGAGCGCCGGCAGGACTTCTCGGTTGCCTTGATGGGCATCAGAAACACCGTCATTTTCAACGCGTATCAGACCTACTCGCGCAATTTGGGCGTCCTGTCGAACCCGGGCAATGATTTTGCGAACGGAGAGCCGATTCGTTGGCGCGGCTTCGGCATCAGTTGGGCGCACCCGCTGACGCCGATATCGACACTCAGCGTGAACGCAAGCGTGCAAAAGACGCTCGCAACGCAAGGCTCGCTGTCGACAGATCTGCTGTCGGTCTACGCCATGTGGTCCACTCAGCTTTCGCGCCGGGCGTCGGCCTCGATCAGTGCGCGGCGGCAGGTGTTCCGAAGCGACACCGCCCCCTACAACGAAACGGCATTGATCGGTAACCTCAGCATGCAGTTCTGACTTATGTACGAAGCCTTCTACGGGTTGAGCAGCAAGCCGTTCCAGCTCAATCCAGACCCCAGTTTCTACTACGGCAGCAAGCAGCACAGCCGGGCACGGGCGTATCTCGAATATGGAGTGACGCGACACGAGGGGTTCGTCGTCATCACCGGCGAGATCGGTGCCGGCAAGACGATGAT
>CAZBKC010000297.1:0-378 GCA_964492345.1 uncultured Steroidobacter sp.
CGCCGAAATGTAGGCGCCACCCGAAGCGAACTTCTCGATCATGCTGTTGCCGACCGCTTCGGAGACATAGATGCCGCCTTCGAGTACGCGGCGCAGCGCCACCAGGAACTGGTCGGACGCGGCCTGCTTCATGATGTAGCCATTGGCACCGGCGGACAGCATGCGTTCGGCGTAGATCGCCTCGTCGTGCATCGACAGCACGAGCAGCGGCAGCGCCGGATAGTGCGCACGGGCATCCTTCACCAGTTCCAGTCCGTCGCCCTGCTTGAGCGACACGTCGACGATGACGGCATCCGGCTCGAGTTCGCGGATCAGCGACTTCGCTTCGCGGGCGGTTTCGCTCTCGCCGCAGACTTCGAGATCCGTCTCGGCTTCGAT
>CAZBKC010000297.1:388-4698 GCA_964492345.1 uncultured Steroidobacter sp.
TGTGGACGCTCTTCAACAGGGTAGGCCCAAGACTCATTGCAATCACTCCTTCAAGAGGCGCGGCAGCAGTTTGCTGCATCGCGGCCATGGGAATCGAAATCGATCAACTCAAACACCGGATCAGGCTCGCGCATTCGAGCCGTGAATCTTGCGCACCCGGACGTTCCCGACCTCGATCGGGCATTCGCACACAACGCGTGTGCCGCTCGGTTCCGCCGCTTCGAAGACGACGTCGCCGCCGAGAATGCGCGCGCGATAGCACATGATCTTCAGGCCCATGCCGGCGGCATCCATCGCACCCGCCGGCATACCGATGCCGTCGTCAGTGATCGCCAGTTTCACCTTAGCGCGCACGGTATTCAGGTGCAGTCGTATTGACCGCGCCTGCCCGTGGCGGACTGCGTTGCGCACCGCCTCCTGGGCGATGCGGTACAGATGGTTCGCCAGCTCCGCGTTCAGCGTCCGGTTGGCGCCCAGACGGTGAGTAAAGACGGTAGGCACGCCATAAAGTTCGCTCGCGTGCATCGCGAGTCCCTCCAGCGCGTCCTGCAGTCCGCCGCGTTCCAGGTTCACCGGCGACAACCCGCGCGCCAGCGCACGCGTGTTCTCGATGGCATTGTTCACCAGCTGCGTGATGCCCTCGATCTCCGGCAGGATCGGCGGATACTCGGTCGCCAGCCGTCCCGCCAGGCCGCGCAGCATCAGCGCCACGCCGGTCAGTTCCTGCCCCAGGCCGTCGTGCAGATCGTTCCCGATGCGATACTGCTCGCGGTTCACGGCCTGCAGCATCGCGCGCTCCAGCAGCTTGCGTTCGCTCACGTCCTGCACGACCAGCAGGCTGTGATTGCGTCCGGCGATCTCGAAACCCGACAGCACGCCCGCGGCCGAAAAATGCCGACCGTCGCGACGCTTCGCATCGAACTCCACCGCCATCGAACCCGTACCTGCGAGCGCGAGCATCTGCCAGCGTTCGCGCTGGCCCGCCGGCCAGCCCGCGAGCGAATTCATTTCGCTGCCGCGCAACTCGCCGCGGCGATAGCCGAACATCGTGTCGAACGCCGGATTGGTCAGGTCGATGACGCCGTTCTCATCGATCACCGCCACCCCTTCGAGCATCGACTCGATCATGCGGGCCTGCGTGGCAATGGCCCGCTCGGCCTTCACCTGCGCCGTCCGCTCGGTTGCGTTCAGCGTCAGTCCGATGAGGCTCTCACCGCTGCGCAGGGCGCTGATGCGCACGTCGTAGTACCGCATCTCGCCATCGACTTCTGCCTCGCCGCAGTACGCATCGTCGTTGCCGCTCGCCAGCGACCGGTACATCGCACCCAGCGCTCTTTCGCGGATGCGCTCCGGCAGGTAGTCGGTGACATGCCTGCCTTCGAGCCCCTCGGCGGTAAATCCACCGGTGCCGCGACTGGCGAAATGCGTCATCAGATCGCGGTCCAGCACGACGACGAGCGCCGACAGCGGGTTCAGCACCTGCCGCATCGCCCGGGCAGCATCCCGGAGTCGCAGCAGGGCTTCCACCTGATCGTCCGTAGGTCTCTCTGCTGTCACTGCTGAGGCGCTTGCCTTCACGTTGTCTCGGCCGAACTCAACGAATAAGAACAGACGCCCGTGCTGCAGTGCCGCAGCAGGACCCTGACGATGTATTCAACCCAAGGCAACACAGCCACTTAGGCTGCATTCAACACGTGTGAAATGGTGTTGTAGTCCGGGATTAGGGGATATCGGTCAATCCCCTAATATCCGGGGTGGCGCGACCGTCTTTACGAACAGACGCGAATCTGCCCGAGGGCAGATGGCCTGCGTCAATAATTTAGATTTATTTATTGATAGGCAGGCAATACGGAGGCTCTAGCAATCAACTGTCAACTTTCAGCTATCCGCTGTTATTCGCCACCCACTGAGTGGCATAGCGGATCAGCTCGCCGGTCGAGCGCAAGTTGAGCTTTTCCCTCATATGCCTGCGATGTGCATCGACGGTCTTCATGGAGAGGTTCAACTGCTGCGAGATCTCCCGCGTACTGATCCCGGCACCAATGAGCTTGAAGACCTCCAGTTCCCGCTCAGTCAGGGCGGACACCGGATCCTCGTCCGATCCCGGTACTCGCCCGCGCGCCACCTGGGTCAGCAGCCGTTCGCCCATGGCGCTGCTCACATGGCGCTGGCCGCGCGCCACCTTGCGCAGCGCGCCGAGGAAATCCGTGCCGGCGACGTTCTTCATCACGTAGCCGCTGACGCCGAGTCGCAGCAGGCGTTCGGCATACAGCGCCTCCTCCTGCATCGACAGCACCAGCACGCGCACATCAGGGTGATTCTCACGGATCCACTTCACCAGTTCGACCCCGTCGTCCGCGCCCAGCGCGAGGTCGACGACGGCGACGTCCGGCTCGCGGCCATCGATGGAGCTGCGTGCCTCACCGGCGGTGGCAGCCTCGGCGATGAGCTCGAAATCCGGCTGGCCGGCCAGCAGCTGCTTCAGGCCTTCGCGCACGAAAGGATGGTCGTCGACGATGGCGATTCGTGTCTGGTCCGTCATGTGAGCCTGCCTTGTCCGTGTGTGGGGGAGATTCCGGTCGCGCCCTGCGACGACCGCGCTTCTGAAAGCCCATGTTTGTACGCTTGCACGACCGGAAAGCACCAGCCGGGGGCAATCCCCATTTTCCAGCGTCTCGCCATAGTGCTAGCTTTGCCGGTCAGCGGGTGTCCGGACCTGCGACACTTCCGGACCTGCGACACTGCGGATCAGCAGCGCCACTTATGAAAAAGGAACTCATCTCGGCCCGGCGATTCGTCCTGCTTGAGGACAATGCCAACGATGCCGAATTGATCCAGCTGGAACTGGCACGCAACGGAATCGACGTCGACTGGACTCATGTCGCCTCGCGACAGGCGTTCCTCGACGCCCTGCGCGATGAAACCGGGGTGCCGGACCTCGTGCTCGCGGATTACACATTGCCGGGGTTCGATGGACTCGCCGCCCTGAAGCTGGTGCTGGAATGGTGTCCGGACGTGCCGTTCATCTTCGTCTCGGGTTCGCTGGGCGAGGAACGCGCGATCGAAGCATTGAAGAGCGGCGCGACAGACTATGTGCTCAAAGACCGCCTGCAGCGCCTGCCCACGGTCGTCACCCGCGCGCTGACCGAAGCGCGCGAACGACGCGAACGACGCCTGGCCGAAGCGGCACTCGAAAAACAGCGACTGCTGCTGGGTACGCTGATCGACAGCCTCCCGGAAATCGTCTATGCGGTCGACACCGAGAGCCGCCTGACCGTCGTGAACCGCGCGCTGCTCGACACGCTGCGCAAGAAGCGCGAAGCGGTTCTCGGCCACCGGCTGTCGGAAGTCTGGTCGGAAGAAGCCATCGTCGAAATCGAGTCGCAGGCGGAAGACATCTTCCACACCGGCTGTGCGCTGACCGACCAGGAACGCGCGTGGATCACTGCGGACGGCTCGGTGCGCTGGTTCACGTTCACGCATGTGCCCCTGCTCGACCACAACACCGTCGCCGGCCTGGTCTGCACGGTCCGCGAAATCACGAATCAGAAGGCACTGGAGCAGGAGATCCTGGAGATCTCGAATCGCGAACAACGCCGCCTCGGCAGCGACCTGCACGATGGCCTGGGCCAGGAGCTCACCGGACTGTCGCTGCTGCTGAAGGGTCTGGAAATGCAGCTGGCGCGCGAAGCCGCGCAGTATTCGTCGCAGATCACGAAGATCAGCGACCTGCTGGCGCAGGCGATTCAAAGTACGCGCTCGCTGGCACGGGGTCTCGCGCCGGTGAATCTCGAGCGCGGCGGCCTGCCGGAAGCCCTGAAGCATCTCGCCGCACGCTGCACGGACATGTACAGCCTGGAATGCACGTTCGCGAGCGGACCGCAGAAACTGCCCGACCTCGAAGAAGGTGCAGCAACGCACCTGTACCGGATCGCGCAGGAAGCGACGACGAACGCGGCACGCTACGCCCGCGCCACGACCATCGCCATCGACCTGCGCGCGACCGGCCGCAAGCTGCAGCTCTCCATCGCCGACAACGGCATCGGTCTGTCGGCGGGCCTGGCCCAGGGCCGCCCCGGCATGGGCCTCAAGATCATGGAATACCGCGCGCGCATGCTGGGCGGCACGATCAGTTTCGAAGAACCCGGACAGGGAACGAGGATCGTGCTGTCGGCCCCGCTGCATCTGCTGCGGCGGGCGAACAGCAGCAAGGACAAGTTGCGGAGGGTGATTTGAGAGGCTGCTGGCGACTGGCTGCTGGCGACTGGCCAGAGGGAAGGCATTCCTGATTCAAACTCTGGCCAGTCGCC
>CAZBKC010000298.1:0-4688 GCA_964492345.1 uncultured Steroidobacter sp.
CGCATTGCCGGCATCGAAATCGAGACGGAACGTCACGCTCAACTGGGTCACGACTGGCACCTCCCCTGGGTGGCCCGACGAGTTTATCGCTTGCCACTGCGTCACGCGCTATAGAGAATCGTGCATAACGGATGGAGGGTGTCACCATCCCTTGAGGATTCACCGATGCGCTTACTGAAGACCGCGATGGTACTGGGCGTCCTGGTTGTGATGCCGCCTCTGACGCAGGCGGCCGAGCCGGCAATGGTCGCGGGATGTACCGGGTTCCGGTTCAATCTGGACCATGAATTGAAGTTGTTCTCGGCCGAGCCAGAAAAGATCGAGGCTGCGTCCGGCCCGGAAGCCAAGATGCTCGAGCCCGACACGCTGTACGTGGCTTCCCTCGACAATCAGTCGGCGGTGCGTTTCGTCGTCGCTCCCGACAAGGTCACGGTCGCCGAGGGTTCGTACGCCGGTTTGTTCCAGGTCTCCACGGGCCGGGCCGGCCGCATGCGTGTCACGCTGGATGAAGCCGCATGGATCGATGTGATCGACAAAGGCCGCGCGCTCACGTCCATACAGCATACCGGCAGCCACGACTGCAAATTGCTGCGCAAGAGCGTCGAGTTCGCCGTCGAGCCGGGCAGCAAGCCAGTGATTCAGATCAGCGGCAGCACGGATAAAGAGATTCGCCTGGCGATCAGTCTCCCGGCCGCCGGAGCCGGAGCGAAGTAGCCGCTCGTCCTCGCGGTCCGCACTCTCGCTGGTGGAGAGACAGGTCAGATCGCGACGGTTCTCGCGGCAGTCGCGACCACGCCCATACGGAACGAGAGCCATTTCACAGTTCCCCGGCGTCGCGAACGCATTTCATGTGCGCGTGCGGCAGGTATTCCCTGAATCCGCCCGGATCGTGTTCTTCGCGGTTGCGCGTGTTTCGTTCCCGCAGATGATCACGCAATCCGCAGCACCCGCTGTGTCTGGATTCCGGATCCTACGTGCAACCGGCTTCTTCGAGCGACACGCGCAGAGGAACAGTCCTGCCACGCCGACTCGTGGCGGGCGCCTGTGTGTGCGTCGCCATCGTCGCGGCGTCGCCGGCATTGGGCCTGTCACCGTGGCTGGTCGCGTCGCATCTTGCGGTCGCGGTTGCCACGGGCGTCTGGTTCGTCGTCGCGCGCCTGCGCGCCGCAGGTACGTCTTCCGCGGCGATCGAGCCCGGCAGCGACATCCAGTCGGCGACCCGGGAGCTGCACGCGATGCGGCAGCGCCTGCGCTTTGCTGCATCCACTGCGGACGTCGAGATCTGGGAGTTCGACCTCGGTACGCAGTCCTTTGTCTGGCACGAAAACCGGCTGCCGGCGCTGGGCCTGCAGGATGCGCCCATCGATCGCTACCTCCAGGAGTTGGAGCGTTGCGCGAATCAGGAAGACTGGGGGCGGGCGGGCGAGCTGATCGCGAAGACCCTCAGAGGCAACGAATCGCAGTGCACCTGCGAGTGTCGTTTCCTGCGCGACGGGAAGACCACTCACGTTCGTTACCGCATCCATGTGCTGCGCGCCGCGGACGGCAGGGCCGAACGGCTGGTCGGTACCTGCAGGGATATCACTGCGGAGGTCGAAACGCGCGAGCTCCTGCGGCAGCGGGTGAGCGAAGAACGCATGCTGCACGATCGGTTGAGTGTCGCGACGGCTGCCGCGGGCATCGAAGTCTGGGAGTTCGATCTGCGCAGTGCGCAGTTCACCTGGATGATGAACCGTCTGCCCGTTTTCGGCCTGCAGCAGGTGCCGATCGACCAGTATGCGGAGCACTGGAACGCACTGGTGCCGCTCGAAGATCAGGTCGTCATCCAGAAGACGGTCGAGCACGCCGCACTGCTGGGTCAGGAGGACTGCAAGTACCATTTCCGCGTCGTGCGCGACGGCAGGACCCATCACATGCAGGCCTATGCGCGACTCGAACGCGATGCGCTCAATCGCGCCTTGCGGCTGCGCGGCGCGACGCGTGACATCACGAGCGAAGTGCACACGACCGAGCTCATGCAGAAGCAGGCCGCCGAGGAGCGGGCCCTGCGCGACCGGTTGAACATGGCCACGAGGACCGCCGGCATCGCCTCATGGGAGATGGACCTCGTCAACGAGCGCTTCCTGTGGCGTGAGAACTGGGAACTCGACCGGGAAAACTCCGGACCGGCGCCGCTCGACATCGTTCGGGAGCGCGTGCACCCGGAAGACAGCGACAATTTCCGCCTCGCGTGCGAGGCCGCGATCGCTGCCGGCAGCGATGCGCTGAGCTACCGATACCGGCTCTACTGCAGCGACGGTCGTATCGCACACGTGCAGAATCACGCGCGACTGCTGTTCGATGCAGGAGGTAAGGCCGTGGGTGCGCTGGGCGTCTCATGGGAGATCACCGACGAAGTCGAGGCGGCGGAACAGCTCGCGGAGCAGTCGCGACATCTGCGCGAGGTCGAGCGGCGGCTGGAGCGGGCATCGCTGCTGAGTTCCGAAGGGCATTTCGAGTGGGATCTACGGACCGGAGACGCGTGGTACTCATCCAGCTTCCATACCCTGCTGGGATTCGAACCGGGCGCTCTGCCGCAACGTATCGAAGCATCCCTTGTGAAGCTGCAGCGGGCGGACGATCTCGAATGGCAGCGGGCCATTTTCGATGCGCACATCGCGACCGGATCGCCGTATGAGTTCGAGGCCGAACTGCATACCGCCTCGGGCGAGCTGCGCTGGTTCCGCGTCCGGGGCAGGGCAGAGCGCGACGCCCGTGGCCGCGCAATCGCGGTCGCAGGCTCGATGCATGATATTCATCAGCGGCGGCTGATCGAACAGGAACTCAAGCGCGCGCAACTGCGCTTCGAGCGCGCCATCAACGGCACGCAGGACGGTCTTTGGGAGCTGGAGTCCGACGGCACTGCGTGGATCTCGCCGCGCCTGATCGAGCTGCTTGGTTACCGCGCCGACGAACTGCCCGCCGATTCGCACTTCCTTCGCGACTTCCTCCATCCGGCGGACGAGGCCGCGGTTGCGGCGGCGACGCGCGCCCACAACGAGAGCGGCACACCCTACGACGTCGAGATCCGGCTGCGCATGCGCACGGGCGACTACCGCTGGTTTCGCGCCCGCGCCGCGGCGGAACGCGACTCTGCGGGTCGCCAGATCCGATTGTCGGGATCGCTGCAGGACATCGGCGATGCACGCGCGGCGCGCGAGGAAGTGCTGCGCGCAATGGCGTCGGCGGAACGTGCGAACCGGGCGAAGAGCGAGTTCCTCGCCAACGTCAGCCACGAGATACGCACGCCGATGAACGGCATCATCGGCATGTCGAACCTGTTGCTCGATACGCATCTGGACGGCACGCAGCGTGACTACGCGGCCACGATCAATTCGAGCGCCGACGCGCTGCTCACCGTCATCAACGACATTCTCGACTTCTCCAAGATCGAAGCCGGCAAGATGGCGGTAGAGACGATCGAGTTCGACCTGCGCTCGAATGTCGAGGACGTCGGCAGCATGATGGCGCTGCAGGCCGCGGAGAAGCAGCTCGAACTCATCGTCGACATCCATCCGGACGTGCCGCAGCGCGTGCAGGGCGACCCGCAGCGCGTGCGCCAGTGCCTGATCAATCTCGTCGGCAACGCGATCAAGTTCACGCGCAGCGGCGACGTCGCGATCGAGGTCGGCATCGCGCATGTCGACGGTCAGCCGCAGATCCGGTTCGACGTGCACGATACGGGGATCGGCGTTCCGGCCGACAAGCTTGCGCGGCTGTTCCAGGCCTTCGTGCAGGCCGACTCTTCGACCACCCGCCATTTCGGCGGTACGGGCCTGGGGCTGTCGATCGTGCGGCGACTGGCCGAAATGATGGGTGGCGCTGCGGGGGCGGAAAGCACGGCGGGCGTGGGTTCGCGGTTCTGGTTCCGGCTGCCGTTGCCCGCTGCTTCTGCCGGCGCTGCGCCGGCAGCGCCGCAGAACACCGGCCGGCGGATTCTGGTCGTCGACGATCACGCGCGGCAGCGCCGTGTGACGATGGGCCTCGTCAGCGCCGCGGGTCACGACGTCGTGGGTGCTGCGTCGGGATCCGAAGCGATCGAGCTGCTCGCGGCCAGCCTCGTCGAGAACACGCGGTTCGATGCGGTGTTGATCGATCTGTGCATGCCTGTCATGGACGGGGAAGCGCTGGCGGCACGCATTGCCGCGGATGCCCGCCTTGCGTCGCTGCGCTGCATTCTGATCGCTCCCGTCGATCGTCGCGAACCAGACCGGCTCGCCAGGCCGGGCATCTTCGCGACGCTCACCAGGCCGCTGCGCTTCCGCGATCTGCTGGACTGTCTCGAATGTGCCTTTGCCGATGGCGCACAGAAGCGCAGCGACCTCGCGCAAGCGGCGCAGTTGCACCACGCCCCGCCTCAGTCAGGCGCAGCCCGCGAATATCCATGCCATCTGCTGCTCGTCGAAGACAACCTGGTGAATCAGAAGGTGGCCGTGCGCTTCCTCGAACGGCTGGGCTGCACCGTTCGCGTTGCGAACAATGGTGAGGAAGGCGTGCAGGCCTATCAGGAAAGCATGTTCGATCTGGTTCTCATGGACATGCAGATGCCGGTGCTGGACGGTCTCGATGCGACCCGGCGGATTCGCGAACTCGAAGCGGGCGACGCGGATGCCCGCGAACATCGCACCGACGCCGAAGCGCCGGGAGGA
>CAZBKC010000299.1:0-4687 GCA_964492345.1 uncultured Steroidobacter sp.
CGTCAGATAGGCATTCAGGATCGGTCCCAGCGTCAGGCCCAGAAAGCCGGTGAGCGCGAACACCCAGAAGATGCCCCAGCTGCTGTTCTGGGTCTTGTGGATCGCAAACAGGATGCCGACGTACGGCAGGAGCATCCACAGCCCGAGGAACGGAACGTTCAACGCCATGGAAACGCCTGCCATCAGCGCGCTGAATGCCAGCGTCGCGCCAAGCAGTAAATAAGTGTTCCGAAGAACCTTGTTGGTCGAGAGCGCCGAACCACGTGCGGTGGTACTGGCGACATTGGCCGGGTAGGTCTGCATCGCAACTTATCTCCTGTAGATGTCCGAACCCGTTCGACCGCAACGACTGTCGCAAGTTCGCGTCGCGGCCGGTTTGCGGGGCATTCTAACAACAGCGTGCACCCTGCTGTCCACGCTTTCGGAAGATGGCGCTAACCGTCGCAGAATCAATGGCTACGAGCCGAGGCGCATGTTACGGATCAGGGTGCCGTACCAGCGGGCGGTCTCCGTGCAAGCCACGTCGGCGTCGTCGATCGTGCCGGAGTGCTGCATGAAGCCATGCGTCAGCGAGCCGTAGTTCCAATTCCAGGAAACGAAGAGGTCCATCTCCTTTCGCAGCGTCGCACAACCGACTGAGTCCACTGGTTGGTCTGTTTTTCCGTGGCGATGGTGGTTGGTCGGACAGCGCGTTGCGCCAATGCTCGCGTATACTCCTGCCTCTCAACTAGGGGGATTCACAGGAAGGGTGCCAGAGTGGTTGAATGGACCGGTCTTGAAAACCGGCAAGAGAGCAATCTCTTCGTGGGTTCGAATCCCACCCCTTCCGCCATTTAGTCCAAATTCCGTGGAAAATCCCCGCGGGTGAAAAACTTCCCCCGCCTCTTACCACTAACTACAAGTGGCGGCTGCCTCCCGCGGTGGCCTTGTTGCTAGATTTGTCTGCTGCGTCGTCCGCGTCGAGTGCCGGGGATACGCCGCCGCGGTCAGTCCCGTACGAGCGTCATGGCGAGCCGGAAAAATGACGCGTCTGCCAGCTCTCCTGACCATCCGCGGAAAGCTCTCCGATGAGGAGTTCATCGCTGAGCGGCAGATTCGACAGATCAGCACCGGCATTCAGGGCGTTGATGATGGAAGTCAGTTCATGATGAACCTGAACCCGCTGCGGTGTCGGAGCAATTCCCTTTGCCTGATCGCAACGAAGTTGCAAGCGAGCGCGCTCGAATGCCACGACGTCGTACAGGGAGGGCAGTTCGTTATGCAGCAGCGTGTCAGCAACAAAATCCAGAAAGGCAATACATTCGTCGACGAAGTACAGACTGGTCGCACGTCGCGCCTGCCAGAAACTCCTGAGCGAGGCGGCGAGACGCTCGCTGCCGAGCGCACGCGTCGTCAAGGGCAGCAGGGACAGAACCTTGGTTAGCCGCCAGCTGTAGTACAGCGTGCGCATGGTGCCGATCCCGGGTTGCGATGCCAGAGAGGTCAGCCGACGCGCATCCAGTGCAGTCAGTTCTTCGCCGGCCCGAAAGCCGGCGGCGGTGCCAGCGACCATTTCGGCAAGTTCGGCCTGAAAGCGGATCTGACTCATGCGCATTGCTCCGCGACGCCCGCTCGCCGTCCGATCGATGCGCGTATCCGCATGAGTGTTTCAGCGACGGCTGCTGCCCCCGTCTTCGGGAACCATGAGCCAAGCAGTTCGAACGTGACGCCTCGCAGATTCGTACAGCGCGGAACCACGGCATCCGCTACCTGCCACAGATCGGTCGGTACGGGCCCGGAATGGGCATCCAGATAGACTCCGTCGTAAATCAGGCCGCCCGCCAGATGGATTTCAACGACCCGCGACAAATCGAGATCGGCGCAGAACTCATCCATATCGACGCCGTGATTGCGCCAGTTCACGTAGACGTTGTGCAGATCGAGAATCAGTCCGCAGCCGCTGCGTTTGCACAGCTCATTGAGAAAAGTCGGCTCGTCGTAACCCTGATCGAGGTAGCGGATGTACGAGACGTTGTTCTCGAGCAGGAACGGCTTGTCGATGGTGCTGCGGATCGTCGTGATGCGCGCGGCGATCAGGTCCAGCATTTCATCGTCAAGCCCGACCGGGAACGGCACGCCCAGCAGGTACTCGGAGCCCGAATGGTCTTCGACGATATTGAAAGCCAGGTGATCGCTGTGCCATCGGAAGTCGAGATCCGCGTCCCAGCGACGCATCTGTTCCAGATGCTCGTGTCGAAAACGATGCGCGCTGCCGATGGACAAGCCAATGCTGTGAGCGACCAGTGGTTTTTCGCGCCCAAACTCGCGAAAAAAGCTCAGCGCTTGCGCGTCGTCTACATACTGTGGAGACGCTCCATAGCCATGATCGGTCCATGCGGTATCCGGGACGATTTCCAGGTAATCCACCAGCGCACGGTGCTGCAGCAGGAAATCGTGCATTTCCTTCTGGTAGCACAAACCGGCGCCGCAGCGATGCACGGCACCGGCGAGCGCTGGCGTGCTCGTGTTGATGGCTCAGCCCTTTTGCTGAGTCAGGATGGGCAGTACAACACTGTTGCGTGCGAATTCATCGAGACCGGATGCCGCACAGGGCAGACAGCCCCGGAATCCCGGCAGCTTCGCCAGATCAATAGCGACGTCAACAACTCGCTGAACCTGCTCCCGGTCAAGTTTCTGCAGGTGATCCGGATCAAAGGCGAGTACGACTCGCGCTTTGGTGTCGAAAACATTGAACGTATTCATGAATGCATCCTCGTCAGGTGAAGCGGTAGCTACTGAGACATCGGGACGTCTCCGGACCGACGCTACGCGCGAGGGGATGCCGGCGAAATTGGCCAGAAGGGATCGGTCAGAAGGGCAGCGCGTTCCGCGCGCGGACGCAGGCGCGCGCCTGGTCAGCGATGGATGGCTCAGCCAGCCCTTCGTTGGCTGCCAGTCGCAAAGTCCCAGGCGCCGTCTCTGCCATGCACTGCGCGCGCTGGCCGATCGGGAACGGCAGCGCAGGCGGATATCATGGTGGCGATCAGTGCCGCGACCACGATCCGTCGCTCCATGGTTACGTCTTGCCGTCCGGGCTGAACGCGGTTCATACGAAAGGAGTACTGTGCCAATCGCACCCAGGCTGAAGGAGCCCGGTGCTGAACGTCAATTGCAAACGGGGAGAAACCATGTTCAATCGAATGGCAATCTCCACAACGATCCTGGCGCTCTGTTCAGTCGTGGGCACCGCATCCGCTCAAGAGTGGAGCGCGGAGCAAAAGGAGATCTGGAAGTTCGAGCAACAGCAATGGAAGCTGGCGGCGGAAGAGGATATGAGTTGGATCGACAGCATGGTTCATCAGAACCTGAGATTCTGGGAATCGGATGCGCCCATGCCGCGCGACAAGGCGTCGCTCAAACACTGGAGTCGATACGGAGCTGAGAGCGGCTCGACCCTCGAATACGAGCTATTTCCGATTTCAGCGACCATCACTGGGAACATTGCGGTTGTGCAGTACAACTACGTGATGGCGCGCGAGAACTACAAGAAGGATCGAGAGATGGTAACCGGCCACTACACGGACATGCTGGTCAAAGAAGGCGGCCGCTGGCTGCTTATCGCCTGGGCAGGTGGAGACGACCCGAAGAAATGAGAATCTGATCTGTTGGCGGGACCCCGGCTCTTCGCCGGGGTCCGGTCAGCGCGTCGTGGATCGGCGTGCTCCAAAGAGCACTGGCACGATCTGAAAATTCAGGGTGCTCGCAGCCAGGGCCCTAACTCGACGAGTCAGCAGGGCGCTTGAATTCCTCTTTGATCGCGGCGTCGCGCAGCCGCTTCAGTTCGGCAGGAGTGCGCCAGACTCCCGACCGCGACTGTGTGAATGCAAACAGTGCATGCCGCCACTCGCTGACTTCGCGTTTGAGCGATTTGAGCACGATGACCCGCAGGTCGCGCTCTGTATCGGCGGAGGAGCCCAGCTGAAAATCGCAGTGGGCACGGAAATAGTCCGTGTACATCCGCTCGTACCTGAGCAGCGGGGCATCGAACGTGTCATCCAGCAACAGACTCAGCCCGACGTGGCTCGAGCACATGTAGCTGGCGGCACTGCGCAGATACCTGCCGTGTTCCTGGATCACGGACGTGTAGTAGTCCGTGTTCGCGGAAAAATGCTGCAGCAGCTGGACCCGAGGCCGCCCGCGCAGCTGTCGATGCTGCAGATATTCGAACAGTGCCTTGCGATGAATCAGGCCCAGTGACGCCGACAGCAGTTGGCTCTTCTGGGCTTCGAGGTCACCGGCGCTGACAATCTGCTTCATGAGCCCGGCGTGGTAGGCCTCCCACAGACCGAAATCCCGGGGACTGTTCGTGATGCGTGCAGCGATCAGCTGCTCGTGTGCCGTTTCGGAGCGTGCGGCTGCCCCCAGGCGTTGCTCGGACGCCTGCATCAGGTCGTCCAGCCGCAGCGCCAGACGTTCCGAGTGAGCGAGAAATCGCTTCATTGTCGGAGACCGACCCCCATTCAGCCGGGACGAGACGCTTCCCTATACGCGCAGATCCTCCATCGAGCAGATCATTCGCGACGCATGAGAAGCATGAAGTGTGCCGACTAGGCTGAGACGAGAAGCTCGCGGTTCAATGTGGCTTTGCCGTGCGCAAACCCCACCCGCAATCCCACGAACGCGTGTTGTGATACCCCGATGACACAAC
>CAZBKC010000300.1:0-4641 GCA_964492345.1 uncultured Steroidobacter sp.
CGTGAGGCGTTCCGCAACAAGCAGGGCACGCTGATCGACAAGGGCTACCTTTACCGGCTGCTGAACAACCGCGTGTATCGTGGCGAGGCCCTGCACAAGGGGAAGGCCTATCCCGGTGAACATGACGCCATCATCGTGGCGGACCTCTGGGATCGCGTGCATGCCATCCTGCAGGAAAGCCCCCGCAAGCGGGCCAACAACAGCCGTGCGCAGACGCCCGCGCTCTTGAAGGGTCTGATCTTCAGCGAAAATGGTGCCGCCATGACGCCGACCAGCACGAAGAAAGGGGCAAGGCTCTACCGGTACTACGTCTCCATGGACGTGATCCGGAACCGCGAGACCGGCGAGGAGACTGCTCCGATGCGGCTCGCCGCCGGAATGGTAGAGGACGCGGTCGTGACCGAAGTGCGGCGCATCCTGCAAACGCCGGAGGTGGTCACGCAAGTGCTGGCCGCCCTGAAACGCGACGGAGGAGTGGCATCGGAGGCGGATGCCATTGCCGCCCTGCATGAGTTCAAGGCCCTCTGGTCGCAACTCTTCCCCGCCGAACAGGCGCGCATCATCCAGCTTCTGGTGCGGCGCGTCACGGTAACCACCGCCGGGCTCGAGGTCGATATTCGCCGCGAGGGAATTGCGGGCGTCATCCGCGAAATGGTCGCACCGCGGCAGATGGAGGCTGCTGAATGACCAAGCCACACGATACGATCCGCGTTCTGATCCCGTTGAAGCTGCGCACGAAGAACGGGCGGCCGAAGATCTTGCCGCCCGCCGACTACCGCCCCAGCGAGGACCAGACCCAAGACCCGCACATCCTGCGGGCCATCGGCCGGGCATGGGGATGGCGGCGGCGCATGGAGGAGGGTGAGTTCGCCACCATTCAAGAACTGGCCGAGGCCGTGGGACTGGCCGAACGCCATGTCAGCCGCCAGCTCAGGTTGGCATATCTGGCACCCGAGGTGCTGAAGCGGCTGACTTGCGGGCGAGAGGCGTCGGCGGTCAGCCTCTATGATCTGTGCTTCTTGGCGGGGGCAGCGTGGGGGGATCAAGAAAGGCGAGTATTTGGCCAAGATGCAGCGTGAACTTTCCATCAGCCCGAGCAAGTAATTCGAAGGCGAAATGCTGTTTCACGATAGCGCCCTTTGATTGATCAGAAGTACACTTGCCGAGAGATGCAAGAGGGTCAGTGGGCTCTTGGCGACAAGCGGGTGAAATACTTTACTCGCCATCCGGCCTCCTTGCGGAAGGCAGAGCTGAAACAGCTGCAATTCATGTGGAGGTGGCTTCCCCCGGCAGGGCAAGGACCGCATTGATCAGGCTGTTCTTGACGGCAAGGTCAGAGGCGAACTGAGCCATCAGTCCATCTGCATCAATGTGCACCCAGTAGGGCGGCACATGAAAGGCTAGGTCTGAAAATCTCGTCGGAAAAAGCACGGCCAGATATCCCGGCAGGAACACGAGGCAAGGGCGGCCCGCTGGCCCCTTGCTGCCAAGATCCAGGATAGCGGATCGCAGCGCGTGCGAAAGCTGGCTTGCAGCGTCAGGCGGGGCGAGGCGCAGGGTGTAGATTGCATCGAATGCGGCATCGCCCGTGGTTGCGACAGGCAGATCGGACGACCTGGCCTGAGATTCCAGAAGTCGGAGCGGTGCGTCTTTTGGCGTCAGCGCGATGACCGCGCCGTCAACCGCGCCAGAGGTCACCTCGACGACCGACAGGGTCAGCGTATGATCGGACTTGCCGCGCTTTCCCGGCGCAAAGGCCACCGACATTTCCGATAGTGACAGGGATCGCCCGTCGCGCGTGCCCTTGATCCGGTCAAGTGTCCGCGCGGATTGCAACTCGGGAAACAGCTGCCATGTGCGCAGATGCGCAAGATCGGTTGCAGGCTCCACGATATGCTCAAAGCCCGACAGATGCGCCGATATCACCGTGGCGAAGCGGGTTTTCACCGCCGCCTGATAGCTTCCAGACCGATTGCCCATGGCGATGAACCAGCCCACAAAGGCGCCAAGAACCCCAAAGATCAGCGCCGTGGTCACGCCCCACCCGCCAACCAGCAAGGCGACAAAGACCCCGCCACCGACCAGCGGCACCAACAGCCGGGCGCGACGGTCCACCGTGTTCAGTGTCTGCAGCCGAAGGTCTTCCAGCGCTGCAAGATGCGGTGTGATCTGCGCGTAAAGCGCGGCACGCTCGGCCTCGGGCAGGTCAACCACCACGCCGCGCGGCGCATTTCCGGTTGCCGCCAGCGCCTTGTCCGCGCCACCCCCGATCCGCGCCCAGAGCGATGTGAATGAGAAATCCGAATAACCCGCCATCGGCAGTCCTTTTCTGATCCGCGATCATGAAGATCGCGGCATGATCCTTGCGGCTGGCGTGCACCTGCCGCGCGGGCTAAATCCGATGGCGGACCAGATCCGGCACCTCGGACGCCGGGCAGATCTGCAGCATGGCCTGTTGGACAACCAGCGCGGACTCCAGCAAGGCCGGGGCCGCCTCGGCAATCGAAAACACCGATGACGCCGCTTCGGCCAGGGCCGCCAATGCGGCCACAACATCGTCCGGCAGCGGGTCTCTTGTCGAAAATTGGGCCGCAAATTCCTGCGCCTGCCTTGCATAGGAGGCAATGCCGCTTGCAGGCAGTCGGGCTGCCGTTCCGGCGGCGGCTTCTGTCAGCCCCCGGTCGGTGGTTTCCAGCAGCTGCACGATCACCCTGCAGGTATGGCGATCCGCCGCCGCAGCCAGGCCGGGGGAAAGCGCCAGGGCAAGGGCAAGGGCAAAACGATGGATCATGGTCAAGTCATCCTTTTTTGTGTCCGGCTCTGTTACGGACTCTGGCGAGCCATTGAGACGGTGCGCAGGGCCGTGACAGGCGTTCCATGTGCGACGGTGGTCATTTCCATCACCCCGTAAAGAGTGCTGCCATCGACGAGAACCAGCCGGTTCACGAAATCCATCTTCACCCCGTCCACGACCGCACTGGTGGTCCCGATGATGCGCGGCAGCGCCATCTGGTCACATCCGACGAGGACTTCGAGATCCGAAAGGGTCAGCGTCGGCCTGGGAATCGAGGGGTCATCCGTTTCCATGATCCAGCGCGGCTCATCGGCAAGCTGGAGAACCATCGGCGCCTGCATTTCGGGGTGGCTTGCCTCCAGCACCTCGCCGAATTGGGCAATGGTCAGCACCTCGGCCTCCGGGTCAGCCGGAAACGGTATCACCATGCCACCGGCGACTGCATAGCCCGACTGATGCGTGATCGCCCAGTGCCCGACGAGCGCTTCGCGGATCGTGGTCCAGTTTTCCGCGCCGGAAGTTCCGCAGTAGGACGTTTGCTCTGCCATGGCGGTTCCGCCAAGCGCTGTCGCCACAAAGCAAACCATCGGGAATACAGATTTCATGCGCAGTCCTTTCCCGGACCTTTACCGGCAGCGGTCATTGCTCGACCAGCAACCGGGTGTCAAAGCGGCCTTCGATGGGATGGCAGTTGCCGGGGTCGCCCTCTGATTCAAGATCTTCTGCAAGGCACAGCACCGCCGAAAAAGATCCGGCCGTGCTGCCTTCCATGTCCGCAATCTCAAGCGATGCGAAGGTCACTGCGGGAGGCGTCGGCGCCCCCCAGGAGGTCCAGTTCTGTGTTGTGCCTTCCGGCCTGTAGGAAATGTTCACGGAGAAAGGCACAGTTGCGGGCCCAAAATTTGTCTCTCCCATGAACTCCATTTCAAGGATCAGACTGAGCGACAAGTTGGCGGTCGTGCCGTTGATGTTCATGCTGGTAAACCCCCCACCGGGGGAAAACACATAGGCCGTGGCCTCACCGGCGTCTCGCACCAGAACCGTTGGCTGGGAAATGTTTGCACCGTCAAATGTCGCCTCGATCGTTCCTATCTCTTCGATATCCAAAGCCAGAGCCGGTGCGGCAAAGAGAACGAGTGTGCAGACCACTGCGGCGAGTTTCATGTCATGTCCAATCATCTTGTGCATGCATCAAAGACCCACCGGTCAGCACGCGAGGTGAAAAGCTCTGGGAACCCGAAGTGTGGTCCGCCAGATTCAGTCTAGGTTGTGCAACTTGGTCTGCCTATTAAAAATTTTTGTCTCCGCCCGGGCGTTCCGGTCTGGTGTTCGCAGCCCGACCCTCGCCCCCGAAGAGATCATGCACTGCTTGGGCGTGATGCCTTGTGGGGGTGAGTTGTTCCTGTTCTTGCCTGGTTCACAGCGGACGGACGGCTGCTGTGAACCACTGCCCGGTCCGACCATGAAGAACGGCAGGTCGTAGCTGCCGGTGTGACGTTGCGCTTCAGCCCGCACAACTACGCCGCCTTCGAGTGTCTCCGTTCGCATTGAGACCAGATGAACCAGCTTGAACTGCGGCGCAGTTCAATTTGAGCAACACATTGAAAATGCGTCATCTTTCGAATCCGTCTCGATTTGGGTGAAGGGCGTATGGAAAGAGACGTGGCGCGTTCAGAGACCGATTTCCGCCGGAGCGCCAGTCTCCGAAAGTCGGATGGTCTCGCTAAACCCCTTTGAAACAAAAAGAAAAAAGACCCCATTAGGGGCCTCAACTTGCGTTCGCGATATGAAAGTGGCGGAGAGGAAGGGATTCGAACCCTCGAGACGGTTCCCCGCCTACGCCCTTA
>CAZBKC010000301.1:0-4638 GCA_964492345.1 uncultured Steroidobacter sp.
GCTCAGTTTTCGGTCGGCGCCAACACACGCCGAACTTCAGCCTGTATCTGGACGCACCCCGCCACGACAACCTGCATGCCATGAAACGCATCGCGTGGATGTGGTATCTGATGCAGGAGGCAGGCATTCCCACAGCGCTGCACATCAACGGGCGGACCGAGCACGACTTCATGCGCTGGGCGGCGTTCGCCCGCCAACATCCGGAGCTACGTGCGGTCGCCTTCGAGTTCCTCACCGGGACCAGCGGTGTGGACGACATCCCCGTCTACCTCAAACGCCTCAAGCGTTTCGCGAGAGAGGCCGGCCGCCCCCTATGGCTGCTGGTTCGTGGGCACAACGAACTCCGGCACGAGCTGGCGCCACACTTCGAGCGCGTCATCGTGCTCGATGCCAATCCGTACCAGAAGACGATTCATCGCCGGGCCGGTCACCTGACATCCAGCGGCCGCCTTCGCTTCAGCAACTCGCCAACAGAAAGCCCAAGGCAATTGACGGCGTTGCTGAGGCACAACCTCAACGTGTGGAAGGCATCACTCGAACCCAGCCACAAGGGTCTTCGGGCACAACAGCCTCTGGACTACGAGCCGTCGACCGCCGCCTCGAGGTCACCCGCAGACAGACGCTGCGAACCCGACCACGAAGCCCCGCAACTCAAACTCTTCGCTTAGGCGGGCCGGTTCACCGCTGGCCGCAGCACCGGCGGCCAGCGTGAGGCTGGCATCGTCGCTGCGCACCCGGATGAGCGCATCAAGCGAGCGCAACGCGTCCATCAGCTCCTTGAAGCCCAACCCACGGTCGGCACGGCCCGTACATGAGCGGTGCTGGAGCACGGCCAAGTCGAGCGCCTCGCTCGCGCTTTCCTGCGGGCCGAGCTGTCCGTTCCGACGGTAGCTGGCAAGAACTCCCTCACCATCGTCAGCCACGACAGCCGAAAAGCGCCCGCTGCTGTCCACCTCATAGGCCGACAGAGCCCACTGGCAACCGCCCGTATGCTGAAACACGTTGTCGAGCAACTCGCCGAGGGCTCCAAGCAACCGCTGGCGTGCCTTGTCAGGGAAACCTGCACCGGTGAGAACGGCCGAGGCGCCCATCAAGTAGCGACTCAAATTCTCGTCGAAAGATTCATGCCGCTCTGTCAGTGGCGCTGCAACCGGTGGCAGCCTCAGACATCCCGCGTACTGCCCAGCGGCAAGGGGGCCGCCCCCTTGCGTCGAAACCTCGCGAATGGCGCTCAGCACCGGTCGCCCAGCGGTGCCGCGTAACCGCACAACCTTCCCCAGTGTTTCCCACTGGCGCCGCAGCGTCAGAAGCTCTCCAAGGGCAAGCAGACTCTCCTTCGAAGCGTCAAAGACCTGCGGACCAAGCGCATCTGCCCGATGCATGGCCGCCTCCATGACGAGGACACGTTCGAAGTCGTTTTCCTGGACCACGTTCCTGCCTCCCGGGTTTTTTGGCCGTCGGCCGCTGCCGTTCGGACATTGATGCGTCTATCGCCAGGCACGGCCCCATTCTCACCCGGCGCAAGCCTTCCGCAAGGTCATCACACAGCAGCAGTTCGAGCAGGAGATGACCGTGATATTCGGAGCGCTGAGTGCCTGCTGAGGGAAGGCGTACCACGCCAGACTCGCATTTGGTGCGAGCGAGCTGCCGAAGGGGCTGCACCGCCAATCGCATCTGACCTTCTTCCGCCACGTGGGACTGCCTTGTTGGATGAGGGTAGCCGCTTCGCCCGACCTGCACTTGCCCTCCTCTACGCATGCGCAAGGCAAAGTCAAGTGGCGTGCAGATGCCTCAGGTCAAGCTCCTTGTAGACCAACTTGTTCATCGCAGCGACAAGCGCCTCCAAGGGGTACTGCCTGTCGGCGTCTTGTAGGTAGGTTCTGCCGCCTTCATTCTTGGACACCCAATGCCCCGTGAGGGCATCCCGAACTTCCGGCTCCACGCCGCAGATGGCGCATTGCTGCCGGAAGGTGTACCGATAGGAGTGAAAGTCGAGCCTGGGGTCTTCTAGGCCGATGTCGTCCAGGTAGCGCGAGTGCGCCTTTCCAAGCGCATTCGACCATGACTCGTATTTGTTGTCGTTGCGAAGTGATGGAAAGAGCCGCTCGTGGCCTGCGGCCCGGACCGACTCGACGTAGCGGAGAAAGCCGCACTTGACCAGTTCCGAATGAACCGGAACGGTTCGATAGCTGCCAACGTTCTTCAGGTGCTGCTCGGGGTCGAGGTTGACGATGCGCAGCACCCAGACGCTTTGTACCGTGCGCACATCACCGACCATCAGCTGCGCCAGTTCCTCGATGCGCGGCCCTGCAAACGCACCCAGCAGCGGCGCCCAGTAGAGTGCCTCACGCGTCTGACCTTCCGGTCGATACCCGTTGGTGTAGAGCTTCGAGTTGAAGAGCTGCTGCAGTTCCTCGACGTAATACGGACGTCGCACTTCCGACGCCGGCGTCTCTGGCACGCAGTCGAAGTCGATGCCCGCGAACGGATTGACTTCCAGCCGCACCTCCTCGTCGGCCATTCCCTTGGCAACGAGAGTCATCAGGCCCTTCACGCGGTTGCTCACCGTCGCGCGCGCCAGGCCCTGGCCAGCGAGCGAGTCGCGAAACGCGAAGACATGCTGCTTCGAGATGGCGACAACAGGCAGCGCACCATGCACCGCCTCGAAGTCCTGCACGTAGCCCCGGTAGGTGTCGATGGTGCGGAGCAGGGTCTGCGTCTTCTTCCAATGGTCGAAGAGGTCGGTCAGCGTGGTGAGGTAGCGCGCACCGACCGGCGGCTCCTTCGGCGTCAGCTTCATCTTGCCGCACAACCGGTCGCGGACCGTCTCGAGGAGCTCGATTTCCTTCTTCAGAAGTTCGGCGACAAAGAGCGCCCTGGCTTTGGTCCCCGGCGGCGCAATCAGCCGCTCCCCTGCCAGCAGCATGTCGGCCGTTTCGTCGATGGCGGAGAAGTCGTCTGCTGCCGCCGCGTCGTACCAGAACGCCAGCCCTTCGTTCGCGTCGAGAAGCATCTGCTGGCGCTCCTCTCGCGTCGAAGTCCGGCGTTGCTCATCGTCGGCCTGGAGGTATGCATAGGCATAGCGCTCCAGCACGGCGGGGATGTGGGCCTCGAGCATGTACTTCGTCGTCCCGTCCGCGGCCTTCCTGCTCGCGGCCGCCAAACGCGGCGATGCCACCAGCTTGCCGCGTACCCGCGCGACGTTCGACTCGAACTCCTTGAGCTCCGCCGCGAGCTTCTCGGCGGCAACCTGAAGGTCTGATGTGCCGAGCGACCTCCACACCTGGGCAGGTAAACCGGCACGCACAACATCGGTCGGATATTTGCGCTTGAAGTAGAAGACGCCGTCGCGCAGAGTCAGGTACTTCGGCAGGCTCGCCTCGCCGGGGTCAACCGCGTGGACTTCGGATGTGCGTGCGGGGTTCAAAGTTGAAACGGGTTCCATGTCAACGCCGAATATCGGCGCGTACGGCCGAGTCTTGAGCGTGATGCCGCCTGGCTATCGGATGAGTGCCTCCTCGACGCCCTCCAGCGGTTCGTCCACACACAGGTGCGAAATGCGGAGCTCGTCGTAGCGAAGCTGGCACATTGCCGCCACGAGCTTCGGGAAGGGGTACTGCCTGTTCTCGGCTTTCATGTAGGTCCGGCCCGAGTCGCTGTTGCTCAACCAGTGGCCGGTCAACGCGTCACGCACTTCGTTGTCGATGCCGCAAAGGCTCGCCTGCTGCCGGAACGTGTATCGGAACGAGTGGTAGTCGAGACGATGGTCCACAAGCCCAACGGACTCAAGGTAGCGACCGAACCACTTGCCCACCGAGTTGGAGTAGATGCGGTTCGCGTTCTCGTTCGACAGGGTTGGGAACAGCCGCTCATGGCCGGCTCGCGCCATCTTCGCCGCATAGAGCAGGAAGCCGGACCTGATGACGACATCGTGCAGCGGCACGCGCCGGAAGCTGCCGAGCGTCTTGACGTTCTGGTCCGGCGCGAGGTCGCAGATGCGGATGCACCACGTACCGTTGACGCGCTGCACGTCTTCGACACGGAGCTGGCAGACCTCCTCGATGCGGGCTCCAACGAATGGGCCGAGCAGCGGCGCCCAGTAGGCGGCATCGACAACCTGCCCTGCAGGCCGGTAGCCGTCGGTGTAGAGACGGCTCGCATACAGAACGTTCAGTTCGGCGACCTCGTAGGCTCGGCGGTCCTTGGGGCGACGCATACCCCTCCCGGCCGTCACCTCGATGCGCTCGAAAGCGTTCACGCCGAGGTGCTCAACCATCTCCTTCATGCCATGGCGGACCAACGTCGCAAGGAAGCCGAGACGGTTCTCCACGGTCCCCTTCGAAAGTTGTCGCTCCACGAGGCTGTCTCGATAGGCCCTCGCATGCGCCTTCGTGATGTCTTCCACGGCCAGCGGACCGTGAAGCGTTCGAAACTCCAACACGGCCGCTTCCACCGCATTGATGGTTCGGTGGCGCGTTTGCTTGCGGCGCCAATCCTCGAACAGGTGCAGCATCGAGGGGCGTCCAGGGCCGCTGGATTTCGGCGGCGCCGGCGTGACGGTCACGTGCGGAGGCGACACGACGCTCACGGGCGGCGTTGCGACGACAACAACCGGCTTGGCGCTGGAAGGCTCGCTGG
>CAZBKC010000302.1:0-4632 GCA_964492345.1 uncultured Steroidobacter sp.
GTCTGCGCAGCCGTCTGTTCTTCGATGGGCACGGAGATCGCCCACTTGTTGTTCGCGATCATGAAGACGACAGGCAATTGTCGTGCGCCGGCCAGGTTGATGGCTTCGTAGAACGAGCCTTCGGAGGTACCGCCGTCGCCGATGTAGGCGAGTGCACAGCGTGGTTCCTTGCGGATCTTGAATGCCATCGCGGCGCCGGCCGCGTGCAATGTCTGGGTGGCGATGGGTACGCACCAGGCGAAGTCATGCGCGGGACCGCCGAAGTCGTTGCCGCGTTCGTCGCCGCCCCAGTACAGCAGCACGTCCTTCATGCGCACGCCGCGCCAGAAGAGCGTGCCGATTTCGCGGTAGACGATCGCAAGGCAATCTTCGGGTCGCATCGCGGCGCCGACGCCGACATGGGTTGCTTCCTGGCCGAGGCACGAAGCATAGGTGCCGAGCTTGCCGGTGCGCTGCAGATTGATTGCCTTGGTGTCGAACGTGCGCGTCCGCAGCATCGCGGCGTACATCTTGAGCAGTTCGCCATTGTCGCTGGCGAACGCGGGCATCTCGCCAGTCGTATTGCCCTGTGCATCGAGGTGCTGAAGGTATTGAATGCGGAACTCGGCAACCGTTCTCACGCGGTCGTCTCCCAGGGCATCGTTGCGACGGCGAAGTATAGCCAAGTCGGCTGCGGTTTGATTCGCTGTGAGCCGGTACGCATGCGTACCGGGTCAGCTGATCAGTTCGGCGCGCCTCAGCAGTTGCGTGATGAGTCGATCGAGCGTCTGCCGATCCGGCGCGCTGAGCGTCGCCAGCAGTTTCTTCTCGTATCCAAGCGCCAGCGGCGCGACGCGCGTGTATACAGATCGGCCGCTGGCGGAGAGCCGCAACACCGAACGGCGTCGATCGCCGCGGTCGTAGGTGCGCGCGAGACGGCGTGCCCTCAAGAGGCTCTGTACGGCACGACTGACTGCGACTTTGTCCATGGCGGTGCGCTCGGCAACCTCCACCGCGGACAGAGCCGGATAGCGGGCCAGCACGGCTAGTACGCGCCATTCGGGGATGGAAAGGTCGAATTCCCGTGCATACGCGCGGGCTATGTTCATGCTCACGACATTGGAAAGCACCGACAGTCGAAAGGGAATGAAATGTTCCAGGTGCAGTTTGTCGACGGGCTCTCTGCCGGTGTTTTTCTTGTTGCTCACGTCCGCTGCGCCCCATGTCCCGCCGAATGGTTGCAATTGTAACTACTTGCTGCAATATCACCCGCATATCTCGCCTGCAATCTTCGCAGCGCACCATCGCGGTATGCAATGACGCTGCGTTGCGACGGGCATTTTCATGATGGGTGTTTTCATGAGTACGCCAGAGAACCCTCCGCTTTTCGACAACCCCATGGGCACGGACGGTTTCGAGTTCGTCGAATACACGGCGCCCGATCCCGAGTTGCTGCGAACCCTGTTCGAGCGGCTGGGTTTTCCGGCGACCGCGCGTCATCGCAGCAAGAATGTCACGTTGCACCGGCAGGGCGACATCAACTTCATCATCAACGCCGAGCCCGGCAGCTTCGGGCAGCGCTTTGCGCAAGCGCATGGGCCGTCTGCATGTGCGATGGCTTTTCGTGTCCGGGATGCGTCATTCGCATTCCGCCGTTGCGTGGAGCTGGGTGCGAAGCCCGTGGAAGCGCGCGTCGGACCCATGGAGTTGCAGATTCCTGCGATCGAAGGGATTGGCGGCAGTCTCATCTATCTGGTCGATCGCTACGGTGAGCGCACGATTTACGATGTGGACTTCGTGCCGATCGGTTCGACTGCCGCGGCCCGTTCCGCCGGGCTCTCGTATATCGACCACCTCACGCACAATGTCGCCCGCGGCAACATGAACAAGTGGGCCGGCTTCTATGAGCGGTTGTTCAACTTCCGCGAGATACGCTATTTCGACATCGAGGGAAAGAAGACGGGTCTGTTCAGCCGCGCCATGACCAGTCCCTGCGGCAAGATCCGCATCCCGATCAACGAATCGCAGGACGACAAGTCGCAGATCGAGGAGTACCTGCGTGAGTACCAGGGCGAGGGCATCCAGCACATCGCGCTCGGTACCAACGACATCTATTCGACCGTTGACGTCCTGCGCAGCCAGGGAGTGCAGTTCCAGGACACACCGGACACCTACTATGAGGGTGTCGAAGCGCGCGTTCCGGGGCATGGAGAGAAATTGGAGGAGCTGAGCAGGCGCCGCATCCTGATCGACGGCAATCCGGCCCGGCAGGAAGGCATCCTGCTGCAGATCTTCACTCAGAACGTGATCGGGCCGATTTTCTTCGAGATCATCCAGCGCAAGGGCAACGAGGGCTTCGGCGAGGGGAATTTCAAGGCGCTGTTCGAATCGATCGAACTGGATCAGATCAGGAGAGGGGTGATCTGAAGAGGGCTGCTGGGTACTGGGCGCTGGGCTGCTGGCCAGAGCAGGGCCTTTTTTCTTCCGTTCTTGCCAGAGCCCAGCGCCCAGAGCCCAACGGCCCGCTTATCACTGCGGCGGCTCGGCACCCGGGTTGCTGTCTTCCATCGGATACGTGGTGAACGCGCCATCCTCGGCAGGCTGCGGTTGCGGACCCGTGGCGGGCGTCTGGGATGGCGTGCCTGGGGTCTGGACACTTGCGATGGGCGAGCCTGCCGAGCGCTCAATGGCAGCGATGAAGTTCTGGGCTGTGACCGGCGCTGCTGGCGCATCGCTGCGGATGATGTCGCTCGCGAGGATTCCCGGTCGTCCGTAGAAGGCTTCGTTCGAGCGGCTGTCGATAGTCATGGCTGAGCCGTCGAGAGCGACACCTGCAAACAACCCGCTGGATCGCGAATAGGAGTACACCTGCGCTGTCAGGCCGATGTCGGTGGCAGCGGAACTCTGGCGTCCGACCGGGCCGGCGGCAACGGCAGCGTCGGCACCGAGCGTGATCTTGCCGCCGACGATTCCCTCGATGCTCTGGCGCGACGTGAAGACGAGCACGACGTCAGTCGACTGCACGCCCACCTGGAACCCGAAGCTGCCACCTGTAAGGTTTACGAAGACGGGATTGCTCCACGCGCCGTTGTCGTGGCGCACGGCCAGTACGCCTTTGCCGCGCCGGCCGCCGATGCCAAGGCCGACCTTGATGACATCCGGTACGACAGCGACCGCATAGGCCCGCTGCATCAGCCAGGTCGGAATGTTCTGCTCGGGCATCTTCAGCAGTTCTTCCATGACCTGGGTGGAAGTGAGCAGACGTGCATCGTGTCGTTCGTCCGCAACCGATACGGAGCAGGCCAGCAGGGCTGCGACCAGCATCATCCATCGAGCAAGGAGCGTGTGCGTTCGCATCGCTTGTAGATACCTCGGATCAGTGAGGAGTGTTCCGTGACATCCAACGTGGGTTGTCCGACAGCGGTTCCGCCGCAGTGTCACATTGCCTGTGACTGTAGCAGATCGGAATTCGTTCGGCGGCGGGCGCCAAAAAAAGCGGCGCAGGGGATCAATTGGATTTCGGGGCTGACGCGGCGCTGTGCAGTTCGAGGGACAGCGCTTGCATTTTCTGCGGCTGACCGCTCGCTTCATAGAGGCGTGCGAGGCGGTCATGTGCCTTCTGACGCGTGAGGTTGTCCACACCGCTGTCGGCAGTGAGTTCCCGGTAGCCCATGACGAGATACTTCTCGGCTTCGCGCAGATGGCCTTCCCGATGGAGCGCTTCGCCGAGCGCGCTCGCGGAACGGGCCGAACGCCATGCCGGCGCGTCGCTGCGCTTCCAGCGGTTCATTGAAGCCGTGAGCATCGCTTCGGCATCGGGCAGCCGGTCGGTGGCGAGGAGGATCTCGCCGAGAACATATTCGGCTGCTGCAACGTATTGATGATCGGCGGGCAGCGTGCGCGCATAGAGGTCGAGGGCCTGGCGGACCGGTTCTTCCGCCTCCTGGTAGCGGCCCTGCCGCATCAGGATCTGCGCCAGCGAAGTCTGCAGGTAACCGTTCGTATAGTAGTTCTCGCCGCGTGCCTCGATATTCGTCTCGATGGCCTCGCGGGCGAGCTTCTCGGCCTCCCGCGTCTTGTTCTCCGCAAGACGAACCTGCGCCAGTGAGTCCAGCGAATCGGCGACCAGGCTGCTGTAGTTACCGTACAGGATTCGCTGCGCGCCCAGGGCGCTTTCGTAGAGAGGACCGGCTTCGCTCGCCTGGCCTTTGAGCAGCAGCACATCGGCGAGGCGCACGTTGGCCATGACATGGTCCGGATGCCGTGCGTCCGTCGCCTGTCGGTAGATGGCGAGGCTTTCGCGTGCAGCGCTTTCTGCTCCGTCCAGATCGTCGCGCCACGCCAGGATGTTGGCCATTTCAAGCTGGATGGCCGCAACGTCCAGGCTGCTTCCGCCGGCAATGCGACGGGCGATAGCCAGGGCATTCGAAAAATATTTCTGGGCCTGATCCACGCGGCTGTTCATCATCTCCAGCCGTCCCAGATCGACCAGCAGGCGCGAATGCACGATCGAGTCGGCTGCGCTCTGCGACGAAATTCGCAGGGCCGTGTGAAACGCCGCGTCTGATTCCTCGAACTTGCCGGCGTTGCGCTGCGCGATAGCCAGTTCCGTGAAGACCTGGCCGGTCTGGGCATTCTCCGGCATCTCCGCCT
>CAZBKC010000303.1:0-4624 GCA_964492345.1 uncultured Steroidobacter sp.
TTCGTCCGCTCTCGCTTCGTCCTGAACATCATTTGGGTGTCCAGTGAATCTCTCGTCAGTTACTCCGCTGACTCACACGCTCATCTGCGCTGACCGCTCTCGCTTCGTCCGCTCTCGCTTCGTCCTGAACATCATTTGGGTGTCCAGTGAATCTCTCGGCACGACGCTGCGTATTTCATGAGCATCAACGATCGCCGGTTCAGTGCCGAAGAGGAGGAGGCCATCCGGAACACCGTGCTCAAGGCGTATCGGTGGCAATACATCGTGTCCGGCATAGAGGAAGGCAGATTTCTGCGCACCCTCACGGGGATGATCACGCCAGCCCAGGCAGAACGCATCACCGCGGCTCTGGCCCCTCTGACCGGAACTGCATAGGAATTGCGGCGATGTGCCACACGTACAGGCGCACGCATCCTCACTATTCGGCTGCGTCAGTGGATCCGAATGGGTGCGATGGGCCTGCGCTACGTCAATCTGGAACTCGTGGGCCAGGCAAGCTGGGGGAAGAGCAGCGCGGCGCACTACTCCTCGATTCGCCACGCCGCCTGGTAGTTCGTCCCCAGCCGGATGATCTGTTCGAGCAGCGCCGGGTATTCGACGCCTGCGGCGCGCGCCGATTCCGCGAAATCTTCCGCGTGGCTGATGTTCGGATTCGCGTTCGCCTCGAGCACGAACACGCTGCCGTCCGGTCGCATGCGGAAGTCCATGCGCGCATAGCCGCTCATGTAGAGCGCGCGGTAGATGCGCTTCGACAGTTTGTCGAGGTAGGCGGGGATGCCATCCGGCAGGGGCGGTGCGGCGCCGGTCTTGATGCCGTGCTTCTTCTGGTAGTTGCGGTCCCACTTCACCTTGCGCGTGGCGATGCCGGCCATCACGTCGGGCAGCGTGCCGAAATCCATTTCCCAGATCGGGAAGGTACGCAGGCGCTCGTTGCCCAGTACACCGACATACAGTTCGCGGCCTTCGATGTATTCCTCGACCAGCGCATCGGAATTGGTCTGCTCGTGGATGAACTCGATGCGTTCCTTCAGCTTGTCGGGTTCGTGAATGACCGACGCCTGCGAGATGCCGAGCGATGCGTCTTCCGTCGCCGACTTCACGAATAGCGGAAACTTCAGGCGACGCGGCAGTTTGTATTTCTGTCCGCGACGGAACAGCGCGAAGCCCGGCGTCGGTATGCGGTGATACGCCAGGATCTGCTTCGACAGCACCTTGTCGCGGGAGATCATCATGCCGCGCGGATTGCAGCCGGTGTACGGCTGCTTCATCAGCTCCAGGAAGGCGACGACGTGCTGGTCGTAAGTGACGATGCCCTGGAATTCTTCGAGCAGGTTGAAAGCGATGTCGGGCTTCCAGTCGGTGATCGCCGTGCGCAGATCCGCCAGGTTGTCGAGCAGACCGAGCGCTTTCACCGTGTGACCGGCTTTCTCCAGTACGTTGGTCACGTCGAACTCGGTCCGGAACTCGTCGATCTCCTTGACGGTCAGGCCGCGCAGACTCGGCGGCGGCACCAGGCTCTCGTGCATCAAAACCAGTACGCGCAGCGGCTTCATGCGAGAGCCTCGAAGGAGGCCGTAGGCCGTCCGCGCGGGACTTCCGTTGGTCGTAGGCTGTGGGCTGTAGCAGGAAAGCAGAAAGCCTGGTTCTCTCTGGCCAGAGCCCAGAGCCCAGAGCCCAGAGCCCTATTCTTCATTTTTCTGTTCATAGGGCATACCTCTCTCGATCGCGGCGCAGGATGTCCATCATGATCCGCTCGAGCACGCGCAGCACGGCGCGCTTCGCATCGCGCTGCGACGTTTCCAGCACGAGATCGAGATCGCGACAGCGCTGGATCACGACGCGCAGCACATGATGAACGAGATAGGGATGCAGCCGCGAGCGTCGGATCAGCAGCCGTTCGAGCTGCGGACGCACGCGACGCACGAACGTGCTCGCACGCAGATGCCGGCGTCGCGGACTGCGCCTGCCGAAGATTCTTTTCAGTCGCAGGTCGTACGCGCCCGGACGGTCCAGTTGGTAGCGCGCACGCTTCTGCCGATAGTGCTCGGCCAGCGTGCGCGTGTCTTCGCTCAAGGGTTCGATCAGCTCGCGATTGTCGACGGCGGCGCGAGCGCCCTTCAGTTCCTTCATCAGCGAATCGACATATTCGAGCTTGTTCAGCGCCGGCCAGCCCTGGTAGTCGCGACGCCAGCGTGCGCGCGGCTGCAGCCAGACTGCGAAAGTTTCTGCGAAGTCCTCCGACGGATGACTCTGCGCGTACCAGTGGCCGAGATGCAGCACATAGTCGCGACTCGCCGGCCGCGGTCGATACACGTCCGGATAGGGCCGCGTCGCCTTGCCGAAGGTCTTGCGCCAGCCCTTGCGACGGCGCAGGCGAAACGCATTGTCGAGCGCGTGGGCCGCCTCATGGCGCAGGATGCGCGTCAGCCAGTTCGCATTGCCGCCTTCGACCTCGTCCATGATGAGTCGTTCCAGACGCATGAGGCGCGGATGCGCCATGTAGAAGGGCACGGCAATACCGGGCACGCCGTCCGGCGAGAACCACTCTTCCGACAGCCACAGGTGCGGACGGAAGCGGATGCCGCGATTGAGCAGGTCCTTCTGCACTTCCTTCCAGTGGTGCTCGACCACGGTGCCACGCAGGGACAATCGCAGATCGCAGAAACGCTTCTGCAGCAGTTCCTCGTCGCTCAGGCGTGTCCACGCCGGTTCGCGAACCTTGCGACGGGCGCGAGTGGCGGTGCGTCGGGTTTTCTTCTTGCGTGTTGCCATCATCGGCAGTCCGGAAAAGATCTGCCACGATGGAGCACAGTCTCACCTCCCCCATCCAAACCCTCCCCCGCGCTGCGGAGGAGGGAACATGGAAGAAGCGTTGCGTACATCTGCGACCGGCCTTCAGGCGAATGTCTGCGCCAGTGCTTGCAATGCGCGCGACTGCGGCACGTTCTCGCGCCAGCGCTCCGGAATCGATACGATGCCGAAGCACGCTCCCGCCAGCGTTCCGGCCAGTGCACCGGCGGTCGACGACGGCGCCGCACCCTGCAGCGCTCTTTGCACGACACCGGCGAAATCATCGGCGCCATCGAGTGCATGCAACGCGGCGACGCAAGCCGCGATCACTTCGCCCTGCGGTTTCGCCAGGCTGCGCCAGCGCCCGTCCAGCAGCGCCGTGACCTCCGGACGCAGGCGCCGGCTGCGTATCAGACCGACTGTGGGTGTCCGCTGCAGCGTCAGCAGTTCGCTCCGGTCCGCACCGGCCAGTGCATCGACGAGGATCGCGGTCCACAGCCGGCACATGTCCAGCACGATGGGGGATTGCTGTGTCGTCCGCGAGAGATCCTCTGCCAGATCGAGCCCCGCGGCAGCATCGCGATGCGAGTACAGCGCAGCCGCGAGCGAACGTACGAGCGAGTGCGCGCTGAGATTGGCGGGATCGTGCGAACCTGCGTTCGGTTTCTTCGACCATTGCCAGGACGCGATCGCGCGACGGAAATCGGCAGGCAACTGCGATGTCGGCACTCTGCGCGACCACTCCAGATAACGCTGCATCTGGTCCCGGGCGTCATGACCGGCCCGCTCGCGCAGGCTGTTCGTGGCACACAGGGTCGTCGCAGCGTCGAAGCCGGGCTCGGGAAGTGCCGCAGCCTGCGACAGCCGGTGCACGTCATGGCGACCTGCGGCCACCAGCGTGCCCAGGCCTTCGCCGCAGACGAGGCCCAGGAGCGCGCCCTGGCAACGCTGTGCAAGATCCGGCGCGACGCTCTCGCGCCACTCGAGGACATAGCGGTACTGATCGTCCGTTTCCGGAATGCTGGGCCAGCTGGCGCTGCGGGCGCACTGTTGCCAGAGCTGGTTCAGGCGATCGATTGCGACCTGCGGTTCCATGCCGCTGCGAATCAGATGACAGCCGATGATCGTCCCGGTGCGACCTATCCCCGCCCGGCAATGCACGTAGATGCAGCGGCCCTTCGCGAGCGCCGCGTCGATCGCGTCGAGGATCTGCCGCATGTACACGGGGGACTGCGGCAGATCGTGATCGACGATGGGCCAGCGTTCGTGGGTGACCGAACCGTCCTTCGGCAGCAGCGGCGAATAAGGTTCCAGTTCGCCGGCAGCGGTCAGATCGATGAAGGTGTCGATGCCCGCCCGCAGCAGGCCCTGTATACGTTCGGACGTCGCGGCGCGTGCAGCGACTGCCGGATATTCACCCGCCAGCAGGCGCCCGGGCCGGACCCAGTAGCTGTTGGGAATCGGCGGACGGGAGAAGCGATCGGTCACCTGGGATGAATTCACCGGGGAATGATAAGGGCAAGGGCTGGGGCCGCGACAGGCGGCGAGTCCTTGTTCAGCGCTGGCGGGAGCCTGTAGCCTGTCGGCGGTTCCTGGCCCGCGACCGCAAAATTCCAACGAGGTCCCTGCATGTCACTGTTGCGCCGCCTGTTCGCTGTGCGCTCCGTCGATTCCATCGTAAGCGAGCTGAACGCCGCACCCCCGCTCAAACGCGTCCTGACGGCGCGATCGCTGACGGCGATCGGATTGGGCGCCACGATAGGCACGGGCATTTTCATCCTGACGGGAACGGTCGCAGCCAATCACGCGGGTCCGGCCCTGACGCTCGCACTGC
>CAZBKC010000304.1:0-4563 GCA_964492345.1 uncultured Steroidobacter sp.
GTTCCTGACCCTCGAGATCGCCGACGGGGTCAATGTGAAAGTGCAACGTCACACGGTCTCCCAGGTTCTTCCGAAAGGCACCCTCAAGAGCGCCTGATCCACAGCTCACCGCGCCGGCAGCTTCCCGCATGTACCAGTTTCCCACCTGGCGATATTGGCTTGTCGCCATCGTCATCATCTTCGGCACACTGTTCGCGCTGCCCAACTTCTTCGGTGAAGACCCGGCGCTGGAACTGGCACGCGACGATCGCGCGGCCATCGATGCGACCGGAGAGCAGCGCATCAGGGGAATCCTCGAAGCAAGGCAGGTGCCGGCATCGGCCTCGCATTTCGAAGACGGTCGTCTCGTGCTGCGCTTTGCCACCGTCGATGAGCAGATCAAGGCGCGCGACGTCATCGCCGACGAGGCTCGCGATGAGTACCAGGTGGCGCTGACCAGCGAACCGCGTACGCCCGGCTGGCTGCGCTGGCTCGGCCTGAAACCCATGAGTCTCGGCCTCGACCTGCGCGGCGGCATTCATTTCATGTACGAAGTGGATGTGAAGGGTGCGGTGACGCAGGCCGTCGAGCGTCTGGAGCGCGATCTGCGCACGCAGTTGCGCGATCAACGCATTCCGTTCACGAGCGTCGTTGCCAACGACACCGGGGTCCGGGTGACGCTGCGCGATGCCGCCAATCTGGAAACGTTCGCGAGCAGCATCCGCAAGAACGACAGCACCGTCACCGTCACCACCGATGACGGTGCGGACGGACCGGTGATCGCGGTAACGATGCTTCCCGAGCAGATCAAGCAGCGCCAGGATTTCGCCATCCAGCAGAACATCACGACGCTGCGCAATCGCGTCAACGAACTCGGCGTGTCGGAGCCCATCGTCGCGCGGCAGGGTGGCGACCGCATCGTGGTGCAGTTGCCGGGTCTGCAGGACCCGAACCAGGCGATCCGCGTGCTGGGTGCGACGGCGACGCTGGAATTCCGCATGGTCGAGGAAAACGCAGATCCGTACGAAGCGGAACGTACCAAGCGCATTCCGATCGGCGCCAAGCTCTATCAGCGTCGCGAGGGCGGGCCGATCCTGCTCAAGCGCGACATCATCGTCTCGGGCGATCAGCTCACCGATGCGACATCCGCTTTCGTGGATGGGTTGCCGGCAGTGAGCGTCCGGCTCGACGATCGGGGCGGCAAGGAGATGCTGAAGACCACGCAGGCCAATGTCGGCAAGCGCATGGCCGTGGTGTACATCGAAAAGAAGAAGCTGGTGCCGGGTGAAACCTGCAAGGGCATCCGCAGCGGCGAACAATGCACCCAGGAAGAAGTGATCAACGCCGCGACGATCCAGGGTGTGTTCTCGTCGAATTTCCAGATCACCGGCCTGCAGGGCGGCGAGGCGCAGGAACTGGCGCTGCTGCTGCGTTCGGGTTCGCTGGCGACCGCCAACTACCTCGTCGAACAGCGCGTGATCGGCCCGAGCATGGGGCAGGACAACATCGCCAATGGCATGAGGGCGATGCTCATCGGCACGGTTCTCACTTTCGTGTTCCTGGTTCTCTACTACCGCGGCTTCGGTGCCATCGCGTGCGTCGTGCTGACAGCCAACGTGATCCTGTTGATCGCGCTGATGTCGATGCTGCAGGCGTCACTCTCGTTGCCCGGCATAGCCGGCATCGTGCTGACCGTCGGCATGGCCGCGGACGCCAACGTGCTCATCTATGAACGCGTTCGCGAGGAATTGCGGCTGGGGAACACGCCCCAGGCCTCGATAGCCGCCGGCTTCGACAAGGCATTCTCGGCCATCGCCGACTCCAACATCACCACGCTGATCGTGGGCGTCGTGCTGTTCATGTTCGGCACCGGGCCGATCAAGGGCTTTGCCGTGACGCTGGTGCTCGGCATCGCCACCTCGCTGTTCACCGCGGTCATCGGCAGCCGCGTGCTCATCCAGCTGATCTGGGGACGTCAGCGCAAGCTCGCTGCGTTGCCGGTCTGAACGTCAGTTTCAACGCGGATCCGCCATCATGGAATTTTTTCGCAAGACGCCGAACATCGCCTTCATGCAGAACCGCGTGTGGTGTTACGGCATTTCGACGGTGCTGATCCTGGGCTCGATCGTCCTGCTGGCGGTGCGCGGCCTGAACTTCGGCATCGAGTTCACCGGCGGCGTGGTCGTGGAAGTCGGGTACGCCAGCAGCGTCGACCTCGACAAGGCCCGCGACGCGGTGGAGGAGGCAGGATTTCGCGACCCGATCGTGCAGACCGTCGGCAGCTCCCGGGAGATCATGGTCAAGGTGATGCCCGACGAAGGCGAGGACATCAACCATCTCTCCGACCGGATCATTACCTCGCTCAAGGCAGTCGATCCTACCGCGCAGTTGCGCAAGACCGACGTCATCCACTCGCAGGTGGGTAGCGAGCTTGCGGAAAAGGGCGGCCTGGCGCTGCTGTTTTCGATGATCGGCACCCTGATCTACGTCGGTTTCCGCTTCGAAAAGAAAATGGCGGCCGGCACGGTGCTCGCAGCCCTGCACGATCCCTTCGTGATCCTGGGGTTCTTTGCGTTGACGCAGATGACCTTCGATCTCGCCGTGCTCGCCGCCGTGCTGGCGGTCATGGGCTACTCGATCAACGACACGGTCGTCGTGTTCGATCGTGTCCGCGAAGTCTTCCAGAGCATGCGCAAGGCGACGCCGCTGGAAGTCGTGAATGCCGCGGTCAACCAGACGCTGTCGCGCACGTTGATGACCAGCTTCTCGACGCTGTTCGTGGTGACCTCGCTGTACCTGCTCGGCGGCGAGTCGCTCAAGGGATTCTCGATGGCGATCATCGTCGGCATCGTGGTGGGTACGTTCTCGTCCATTTTCATCGCCGCGGCGCTCGCGGTGGACATGAAGCTGAAGGCTGTCGATCTGATGCCGCCTCAGACGAAGGACAAGGAAGCGGATGCGATGCCGTGAGAAGAGAGAAGCGGATGGCGGATAGCGGATGGCGGATGGCCAGAACCGCAATTCCCATGCGGATTGTGGTGGCTGTCAGGTCTGTCAGGTACCGCTGTGGCGGTCCGAACTATCCGCTACCCGCCATCCGCCATCCGCTTCTTTCCTCATGATCGTCTGGGCGGGATTCTTCGCGATTTTCCTGAGCGTGCTGGTGCTGGACCTCAGCGTCCTGCACCGGGAATCGCGCACCATGAGCGTGCGTCAGGCCCTCGGCTGGACTGTCGTGTGGATCTGCGTCGCCATGTCTTTCGGCGCACTGGTCTACGGGCTGTACGAATACCACTGGTTCGGCTGGCGGCTCGATCCGGCGGGGCCCGGCGGTACCGAGGCATGGCTGCAGTACGTCACAGGGTATCTGCTCGAATGGTCGCTGTCGGTCGACAACATCTTCGTGATTGCCGTGATCTTCACGTTCATGAAGATTCCGGCGCAGTACCAGTACCGCGTCCTGTTCTGGGGCATCGTGGGCGCCATTGTCCTGCGCGGCATCATGATCGTCGCCGGCGCCGCCCTGATCCATGCGTTCGACTGGATGTTCTATGTCTTCGGCGCGATCCTGCTGCTGTCGGCGGCGCGCATGCTCAAGAGCGACGAGGAGTTCGACCCGTCGACCAGCGTCCTGGTGAAACTGGCGCGCCGCGTGTATCCACTGACGGACCGGCTGGACGGCGATCGCTTCTTCACGACCGTGAATGGTGCGCGGGCAGCCACGCCGCTGTTCGTGACCCTGCTGCTGGTGGACTTCGCGGACGTCGTGTTTGCGGTCGACTCGATCCCTGCGATCTTCGCGGTCACGCAGGACCCCTTCATCGTCTTCACGTCGAACGCCTTCGCGATTCTCGGCCTGCGCGCCCTGTACTTTGCGATCGCCGGCCTGATGGTGCTGTTCCGCTACATCAAGTACAGCCTGATTGCCATTCTGGGCTTCGTCGGCGTGAAGATGATGCTGCACCACCACGTACATATCGCCCATGCATTGTCGCTGGGCATCATCGTCGGCTTCCTGCTGCTCGGCATTCTCGCCTCGGTATGGGTTTCGAGGCGGGACAAGTCGGCGCAGTAACCGCAAAGAACGCAAATCGAAAGGAGAGTGGCCGCAAGAGACCGCATAAAAGAGCAGGACATTCTTCTGCAGATCCTTGCTTCTTTTATGCGGTCTTTTGCGGCCATTCTCCTTACTCCTTTTGGAGAACTTGAATGGAGATGTTGTCTGATCCGCAGGTCTGGCTGGCATTCGTCACGCTGACCGCACTCGAGATCGTTCTCGGGATCGACAACATCATTTTCATTTCCATTCTGGTCGGGCGGCTGCCCCCCCATCAGCGTGCCCGCGGGCGGACGATCGGTCTGGGCCTGGCCATGATCACGCGCATCCTGCTGCTGCTGTCGATCACCTGGGTGATGAATCTCAGAGCAGAGCTGATCCGGATCAGCGAAGTCGGGGTCTCCGGTCGCGACCTCATTCTGATCGGCGGCGGACTGTTCCTGCTGGCGAAAAGCACGCTTGAGATTCACCATGGCCTGGAGGGTGTCGGGGAAGACAGACGGGAGGGCCCCAGGCACTCGACTTTC